>JBJTWL010000187.1:0-9953 GCA_046081745.1 Flavobacteriales bacterium
GGTTTACATGCTGAATTAGCAAAAAATTATGAAGATGCAACCACGCATTTCACCCGAATTCGCGATGATTACCCTGACTATGGAAACCAAAAAACCATAGAAAAATATATTGCAAGAGTTTCCACGGTAAAGGGAAAATAACATGGCAACCGAAGGCCATCACCTTTCTGATTTTGATCCCAAAGTGCTTGATGGAGTCTCTTCCTTTCATGTTGGAATGGTTGTTTCAGATTGGAATTCAGAAATCACCCATTCCTTGGCCAAGGGGGCACTAGAGGTATTCACCCAAGCAGGAATAACTCAAATCGAACATATATCCGTTCCAGGATCCTTTGAACTTCCCCTCGCTGCTCAACAGTTATTCATTAAACATCCTGAATTGGATGGTGTCCTTGTGATTGGCAATGTGATTCAAGGAGAAACCAAACATTTTGATTTTGTTTGTCAAGGGTTAACCCAAGGAGTTATGGATGTCATGCTCAAATTCAATAAACCCGTAAGTTTTTGTGTATTAACCGACCTCAACAAACAACAATCCTTAGATCGTTCTGGCGGAAAGCACGGGAACAAAGGCGTTGAATGCGCCGTTGCGTTGCTGCAAATGATCAAACTTCAAAAATAATCCAATGACCTTAATTAAATCAATTTCTGGATTTCGTGGAACAATCGGAGGCCAAGCAGGTGATAACCTCACCCCTATTGACGCGGTACTCTTCGCTGCTGCTTACGGTACCTGGTTAAAGCATCAAAATGCTGATCAATCCTTACGCGTTGTTATTGGTCGTGACGCGAGAATTTCAGGACCAATGGTTTCTAACCTGGTTGCGAATACATTGATTGGTCTTGGAATAGATGTGATTGACCTGGGTCTTTCTACGACACCAACCGTAGAAATTGCTGTTCCTTTAGAAAAAGCACACGGTGGAATAATCCTTACCGCATCTCACAACCCAAAACAATGGAATGCATTAAAGCTGTTAAATCACCGTGGCGAGTTTTTATCCGCCCAAGCCGGAGCCGAAGTATTAGCCTTATCAGAAGCAGGGAACTTTGATTTTGCCAACGTGGATGAACTGGGTACACATACGCACAACGATAGTTACCTACGCAAGCACATTGATGCCATTCTTGCATTACCATTGGTAAATCGCACGGCCATTGCCGCCGCAAATTTCAAGGTAGTTGTGGATGCGGTGAATTCATCAGGCGGCATTTTTGTCCCAGCCTTATTGGATGCACTGGGCGTAACTCAAATTACCAAACTATACTGTGAACCTACCGGGCACTTCCCCCATAATCCAGAGCCTTTACCTGAACATCTTGGAGATCTTTCCCATGAAATAAAATCCAAGCAAGCAGACCTGGGAATCACCGTGGACCCAGACGTCGACCGCTTAGCGATGGTATGTGAAGACGGAAGTATGTTTGGCGAAGAATACACCCTGGTCGCTGTGGCAGATTACGTACTTTCAAAAACACCAGGAGCTACAGTTTCGAATCTTTCATCTACCCGAGCACTGCGTGACGTCACCGAAGAATGGCATAAGCAATCCTATGCTGCCGCAGCGGTAGGCGAAGTGAATGTTGTAGAAAAAATGAAAGCCATCAATGCGGTCATTGGCGGTGAAGGAAATGGTGGGGTTATATACCCAGCATCACACTACGGACGTGATGCCTTAGTTGGTATTGCGCTTTTCTTGAGTCACCTGGCTGAAAAAAAATGTACGATTTCTGAACTAAGAGATCAGTATCCGGCATACACCATCTCAAAAAATAAAATTGAGCTTACACCAACGGTAGATGTTGATGACATCCTACAAAAAATGGCCCGTGCCTATGCCCATGAAGAAGTAGACACGACAGATGGGGTGAAAATCTACATTGGAAAAGTATGGGTTCACTTACGAAAAAGCAATACAGAGCCTATTATTCGAATCTATTCCGAAAGTAAAAATGCGGAAGCTGCCGATGCGCTTGCTAAACGTATAATCAATGAAATCCAGGCGATTATAAAATAATTTCAACTCAAATTGAACCTATTTCATTCACGCATGTAGAGGGTTGAAAATTTTAACTCATGAATAAAATAATGACTTGTGTTTGTTCCCTCGTACTGGGCACATTCCTACTAGCCAATGAAAAAGAACTATTAAAGTCCACCTTAAACGAAGCAACTGTTTATTCACAGGGAGCACAATTGCATCACAAGGCTTCTTACTCGATTAAAGCAGGAATTACAGAAATTAGTATTGAAGGAATTAGTTCCTACATTGACCCTAAATCGCTTCAAGTTAAAGCTACAGGAAATGCAGTGATCATTGATTCCAAATACACCTTGTTTTATCCGCAACCTGAAGTTAAAGCCAATGACGGAATTCCAGCAAAAATCGTCAAAGAACTGGCACAACTTACCGATTCGTTAGAAATGCTCGGATTTGATCTTAAAGAAATTCAAGACGAAATCGCAATTTACCAGGCTGCGCAGAATATTATTTCCATGAACGGCGCTGTAAGAGGATCTGGCAAAGTAAACGACTCCATCAATTTATTGAAACAAACTGTTGAATACTACACCAATAAAATGAATGAAATCAATAAGAAATTACTGGCGCTTGAAAAAAAGAAGAAAGACAAAGAAAAGATACAGCAGCGCTTACAAGAACGATACGATAACCTGCAGAAGTATCAAAATCACACCTATGACCCTAAAAAGTACGCTCCAATTCCAAGAGTCGTTGTCACACTTTCTGCGACTGAGGCTGTATCTGGGAAAATTTCATTTAGTTATTTAGTTTCTCAAGCCGGTTGGGTACCGTTGTATGATATACGCAGTGATTCTCAAACTGGTAAAATATCCTTAACCTACAAAGCACAAGTTTTTCAAAGCTCAGGGATAGATTGGGACAACATCAAATTGAACATCTCAACGAATAATCCATATGCCAATAAAACCAAACCTGAATTAAACCCTTGGTATATTGATTACTATGCATATAAACATAAGATGGAGCTTGAAGAAATTAGCGTAAGAGGAGCAAGAGCAATCCCACAAGCTGCCTTTAATCAAGGATATTTTTTGGATGATGCCAAGGATAAAAACCTTAATGAAAAACCAGCCCTCGGTGCAGAACAGTTTACCACCGTAGTGCACCAACTCATTGCTGCTGAATTTAAAATCGATCTTCCTTATTCGATTAAATCAAACAACGAAAAAAATCTGGTGCTTATTAAAAATAGTGATTTGAACACCACCTTTAAATACTACAGTGTACCTAAAGTAGACCCCGGAGTTTACTTGGTTGCCCAAATGACTAAATTGGATGAATTGCAATTGGTACCAGCGAGCGCAAACATTTTCTTTGATGGCTCATACATTGGTGAGACTTATATAGATCCAACCAGCATGGACGATACTTTAAATCTATCTTTAGGAAAAGATCCAAACATTGTGGTGAAGCGAACCTTGTTAAAGCAAAAATCCAAAGACAAGGTGGTGCAAGATAAGCGCGAGCGAACCTTCTCGTATCAAATCGAAGTTCAGAACAACAAATCTTCGTCTATACAACTGATTATTCAGGATCAAGTTCCAATGACCACAAACAATGACATTAACATTGAACTCCTTGAAAAGGACAGTGCGCGTGAACTTCCTGGAAACGGAATCCTTGAATGGGATTATAAGTTGAAACCCGGTGAAAATAAAAAACTTGAATTTTCATTTAAGGTGAAGCACCCTAAAGATCAACAAATCAATTTATAAGAAAGGAGGCTATCGGAAACGGTAGCCTTTTCTTTTTTATCTTTGTTTACAACAAATGTTCATTAACTCTTGTTAGGACCCTATGAAGCAGTTTGAAATTCCTGAATTCTACCGATCTCCTATCATTTCGAAGGTGAAAGCAAGAAGAAAATTGAATGACCCAAGAAAGCAAGACTTCACTCCTACTACACTCCCCTTTTCCACGGTAGAATTTATCGTTGCACGACATTTTGGCTTTTGTTACGGTGTGGAAAATGCGATTGAAAAAAGTTATAAAGCCCTTCATGAGCATCCCGATAAACGGATTTTCCTATTGAGCCAAATGATTCACAATCCAGATGTGAATGATGACCTCATCGCCAACGGGATCAAGTTTTTACAAACTCCCTCAGGGGAACAATTAATTCCCTTTTCGGAATTAACAAATCAGGATATTGTTATCACGCCCGCTTTTGGAACCACGGTAGAATTAGAAAATGTCTTAAAAAATACTGGGGCTAACATTCAGGACTACAATACTACCTGTCCGTTTGTGGAAAAAGTTTGGAATCGCTCACATAAGCTTGGAGAGACAGACCACAGCATTATTATTCACGGTAAACACGAACATGAAGAAACAAGAGCGACGTTCTCTCACAGCCGTCAAATAGCTCCTTCCTTAGTAGTCAAAGATATTAAGGAAGCAGCATTTTTAGCGGATGTTATTCTTGGGAAATCGTCTGATGATGCGTTCTTTGCATATTTCGATGGGAAATACAGTCCTGGATTTCAGCCCAGTAAACACTTAATGAAAATTGGTGTCGTAAATCAAACCACGATGTTGGCCTCAGAAACTCAAGAAATTACAGAATTTTTAAGGGCTGTTATGATTCAAAAATACGGTGAGACGGAAATCAAAGCACATATGGCCGACACCCGAGACACCTTGTGTTATGCCACCAATGATAATCAATCCAGTACGTATGGTCTACTCGACGCAAGCCCTGACCTTGCCGTTGTTGTTGGCGGTTTTAACAGTTCAAACACCACCCATTTGGTTGAAATATTGGAACAGCACATGCCTACCTTCTTCATCAATGGCGCTCAACAAATCATCGACATGGAACAAATTCATACGTTTAATATTCACTCCAAGGAACTAGAACGGAAGAAATTCTTAACCGCACAACGGCCACTTCGAATTGCGATTACTTCAGGCGCGTCCTGCCCTGATTCCATTGTAGATGGAGTTATGATGAAAATACTAACCTTATTGAACGAACCAATCTCCATTGAAGAAGCACTCCTTCAAGCAACCATTTAATCTCAGGCACCTATGAAAATATACACTAAAACTGGCGATGACGGGACCACTGGATTATTGGGCGGTGTCCGCGTTTCTAAAGCTGATGCACAAATTGAGGCATACGGCACCATAGATGAATTAAATTCATACCTAGGCTTACTGAGAGATACCTTCGAGAACCCGTCTACACAAAATCAATTGACAATAATTCAAAATCAGTTGTTTGTCATCGGATCTCACTTAGCAACCGCTGAAAAAGGCACCAACATGTCGCTACCCGAACTCGAAGCAAATGCCATTGAACAATTAGAGGTATGGATGGATGAAATGGATAATAAACTGGCTGCGTTGCAGCATTTCATATTACCAGGGGGACACCCAATAAGCTCCTATGCCCAAATCGCTCGATGTGTATGTCGCAGGGCAGAACGAAGAATGGTAGAAATGAACATGGAAAACAACCGGTTTTCAACAGAAATCAAGTTCATCAATCGCTTAAGTGACTACTTATTTATCCTTGCGAGGTTTATTTTGCAAGCGTTTGGCAAAGAAGCAATTAAGTGGGAACCAAAAAGATAATTAAGGAAATAGCATTAATTTTTCATCAAAATGTTCATTTTAATTTGGAAGCTTTAAAATAAAATTTACTTTTGCCGAAAATAACACGAATTAAATCTAACTATAATGTACTGGACACTTGAATTAGCCTCATATTTAGAAGATGCACCATGGCCAGCATCAAAAGATGAATTAATTGATTATGCGATCCGTACTGGTGCTCCATTAGAAGTAGTAGAAAACCTTCAATTATTAGAGGATGAAGGAGACGTATATGAGAACATCGAAGAAATTTGGCCTGATTATCCATCCAGAGAAGACTTCCTTTTTAACGAGGACGAGTATTAATTGATTCATTTCGTTTCATGAATCTCAAGGTATGAAAATTTCAATTCATGTTCGGATGATTTACTAACTTAGTGGAAATTTATCCCATGAGAGCATTACTTCTTCTCCTGTTTTTAAACTGTGCTTTCCTATACGCACAAAAAGAAAATTCAAGCCACTGCGGTAAACGCGATCGCTACACCAACCATTCCCTGAAAAGCAATAGCCTCAGTGTTGCACAAATTGCGCTCACAGAACGTTATGATGTGAATTACTACAAGCTCGATCTGAATATGACCAATACTACCACTGCACTATCGGGCTATGCAGAGATGAAAGCAACGGCATTAGTTCCTTTAGATACTATTCTGTATGAGTTGTTCGCTACCCTTAGCATTTCTTCAGTCAGTTTAAATGGAGTCAATGTTCCATTTGTAAGAACAAATTCCGCCGTTAAAATTGGCGTTAATTATCCGGCAGGTACCGTGTTTACCATTAGAACCAATTATAGCGGGACCCCACCAACCGCACAAACGAATCCACTAGGTGGAAGCGGAATGTCCAATGCAACCTCTCCCTCTTGGGGGAATGAAGTCGTATGGTCCTTATCTGAGCCGTTTTGCGCCTATGAATGGTGGCCTTGCAAACAAAGTTTAACCGATAAAGCGGATTCTTGCGATATCAATATCACGGTTCCAAACGCGTGTAAAGCGGGGTCGAACGGTAAACTTATGAACGTCATGGATTTAGGAAACGGAACCAGTCGCTATGAATGGCAACATCGTCATCCCATCGATTATTATTTAATTTCTGTGTCCGTTGCAGAATATGTAGAGTATAATGTCTATGCAAATCCAGTCAATGCGCCGGCGCCTATTCTGATTCAAAACTATATTTACAACAACCCACAAACCTTACCGAATTTTCAAGCTGATATCGATGAAACTGCAGATTTTATTGAATTATACTATGACTTATATGGTCCTTATCCGTTTGAAAATGAAAAATACGGACACTGCATGGCCCCTTTTTCCGGCGGAATGGAACATCAAACTATGACCACGCAAGGATTTTTCAACCCGAACCTTACCGCGCACGAACTGGGCCATCAATGGTGGGGAGATTATGTGACGTGTGCCTCATGGTGCGATATCTGGGTGAATGAAGGATTTGCATCCTACAGTGAACAATTAATGTTGGAACATTTGTATCCAGGCCAAGAAGTTCAAAACATGCTTGACGTGCACAGCAATGTGATGTCGCAAGCCGGAGGAAGCGTTTGGGTGCTTGATAGCTTGAACGAGGCACGCATTTTTAGCGGAAGACTTACCTACGACAAAGGTGCCGCAATTATTCATAGCATGCGTTATTTGATGAACAACGACAGTTTGTTTTATGCGACATTACGAAATTTCTTAGCGAGCAAGGCCTACGCAACAGCCTACGGAATTGATGTACGTGATGCTTTCACACAAGCGTCAGGAATTGACTATACCCCATTTTTTGATGAATGGTATTTCGGAGAAGGTTATCCAACCTATTCCGTGGAATGGAGACAGCTTGGTTCCGATGCACTTGTTAAGATATCCCATACGAGTTCAATGCCTAATGTTACACCAACCTTCACCAATCCAATTGATTTGAAGTTCACACGTCCTGGAACTACGGACACTACCATCCGTTTTGATATCACTACAAATGCAATCACCTTTCAAATTAGCGGCATTGGAACCATCAATAATTCCATAGTGATTGACCCAAGCAATTGGATTGTAAATCAAAATGGAACCATCGGTATGAATGACTTACTTGATATCAGCGCCCTAACGTCAGATCAAGCACTAACAATTTATCCGAACCCCAGTGCAGATGAAATTCGGATACAACAGTTGGTTGGCGAGGCAAGATATACCATATATGATATGCATGGTAAGGTTCAACAAAAAGGAATCATTGATAACAATCAAGCCATTTCGATTAAATCACTCCTCGCCGGAGCCTATTTAATGCGCATCGAAACTGAAGGAAAGCAATTAAAAAAATCGTTTGTAAAGCAATAGGAAAGGCTAGCTTAAGCGATTTTTGAATAGGTTACGGGCACTCATGATATCTTCATGCAGGTAACGGTCTGTTTCCATGAAAGGAACTACATCACGCAGTTGTTTATACACGGATTGCACGAAGGGAGATAATTCCCAGCCTCCCCTGAATCCGGAAGCTTGTGCGGCAGTTAACCACTCCATCGAAACCACAGAAATCACGTTTTCCAACACTCGATATAATTTAGTGGCCGAATTCGCTCCCATACTTACATGATCTTCCTGACCGTTGCTCGAATCAATCGTGTCTACGCTTGACGGGGTACAAAGCTGTTTATTCTGACTTACTATAGACGCAGCAGCATATTGAACGATCATAAATCCAGAATTCAATCCGGCATATTTCACTAAAAAGGGTGGTAAATCTCTTGTACCAGAAATTAACTTGTAGATCCTTCGTTCCGAAATTGAACCCAATTCAGCCAAAGCAATGGCCAGAAAATCCATAGCCAAGGCTAAGGGTTGTCCATGAAAATTACCTGCTGATACAATTTGGTCTTCCTCTGGAAACAAGGTTGGGTTGTCAGTTACCGCATTCAGTTCGTTTTCGAAGGTGGTCTTAACAAAATTCAAGGTATCCAACGTCGCACCATGCACTTGTGGTATGCATCTGAATGAATAGGGATCTTGGACGTGATTTTTTACGCGTGATGATGGTTTCAACAAAGTACGCATCTGAGCCGCCACCTCAATCTGCCCCGGTTGTTTTCTTAATTCGTTTACATTCGATTGAAAGGGTTCGTGTCTGCCATCGTAGGCCTCCAGGGATAGTGCGGCAATGGCGAGTCCTTCTGAAAACACCTTAAACCCTGAATGAACGGCATATGTACCGTAAGCACTCATAAATTGGGTACCGTTTAACAAGGCCAGGCCCTCCTTGGCTTGAAGGGTAATTGGTTTAATCCCGAATTTACCATGCAGTTCTTGTCCGAGTATACGCTCACCACTCACCCAAACTTCCCCTTCTCCGATCAGCGGTAAACACAAATGGGCTAAAGGTGCTAAATCACCAGAAGCGCCAAGACTTCCTTGCTCATACACCACCGGTATGATGTCATTATTATACAAATACAAGAGGCGTTCAACCGTTTCAAGTTGCACCCCAGAATAACCTTTTGAAAGCGCGATCGCTTTGAGTAAGAGCATTCGTTTAACCAAGTGCGAAGGCACCTCAGATCCAACACCGCAGGCATGAGATCGAATCAAATTTACTTGAAGTTGGTTCAAATCTTCAGTTGAAATGACCGTATTACAAAGGGACCCGAATCCGGTATTTATACCATAGTATACGGCCCCATCCGTTTTGATCTTTTGTTGTAAAAAATCGAAACCTTTCTTAATGGCTATTTTAGCTTCTGGTCCGAGGGAAACCGGGGTAGAATGATTCAATACACCTTCCAAGTCATCTAACGAAACCCATTGATTATTCAATAAAAACTCAGCCATTATTTTTGGGTAAAGGTTGCAAAATCTTTTGCGAAATAAGTCAGGATCCCATCGGCACCTGCTCGACGCATACTCAGTAATATTTCAGCGACTATGGCCTCATAGTTTATCCACCCTTTTTCGGCTGCGGCATACACCATGGCGCATTCTCCACTTACATTGTAGGCTGTAATTGGAACCGTACTGTGCTCTTTAAGCAAATGAATTACATCCAAATAAGAGAGAGCAGGTTTAACCATGATAAAATCAGCGCCTTCCTCCATATCCAATGTTGCTTCCAAAATCGCCTCACGTTTGTTGGCAGGATCCATCTGATACGTTTTTTTATCTCCTGATTTCGGAGCAGAATTTAAGGCATCACGGAATGGACCATAAAAGGCACTGGCATACTTAGCAGAATAAGCCATGATGCTCACGTCAGAATATCCTTCTAAATCCAATGCTTCTCGGATGTAGCCAACCCTACCATCCATCATAT
>JBJTWL010000188.1:0-2759 GCA_046081745.1 Flavobacteriales bacterium
AATGGAAGTACAACCAACGTTCAAGTGGCTCAATGCACTCCTTTAACCTTGAATGGACAAACGTATAATCAGAGCGGGACTTATCAACAGATATTACCAAGCAACCTTGGATGTGATTCGATTCTGAATATTCAATTCACCTTAACGCAAGGAGATACTGTGTTGGTAGCGTTAAGTAGCTGTGATTCGGTTAGTATTGGTGGACAAACGTATACTAATTCCGGCATTGTTCCTGAGTTACTAACGAATGTAAATGGATGTGACTCCTTAGTGCTGTGGGATGTTGTAATTTATCAATCGGTGCCTTTAACAGTATTTGATACCACCGTTACTAGTTCGTTTTCCTGGAATGGTCAGGTGTACACAAGCTCAGGTTCATATACACAGCAATTGAGTACCTCTCAAGGGTGTGATAGCGTAGTCACTGTAAATCTGACCATTTCAACCGGTGGAATCGTGGAGAATGAGTTTAAATCTCCATTTCCGACGGTACTACATCGAGGCGGGGAAGTATTATTGCCTAATGGGAATTGGATTTTGGTGGATATGAATGGACGAGAATTGTGGAAAGGTACCTTAGCCGATACCCGCTTGAGATTGGATGTGGTTCCTGGTCTATATGTTATTCGAAGTGAACGAAGAGCCGTGAAAATAATTGTAATTGAATAAACATATGAAACGAGTAATAGGTAGTGTAATATTGATATTATGGGTTACTGTTGCCAGTGCACAACGGACGGTGCAGACGAAATTTGGAGACACTTTAAGCAAAAATTGGATGGCTGTTAGAATTACCTTAACAGATAGTGTTTTTGTGCAAATTGAAGGACCTGCGAAAAGTTGGTTTGCCCTCGGATTGAATACGAAACACATGCAGTCAGGGGTGGATGTTATTATGGTGCCAGCATGGAAAGAGGCGTTTATGAGTTTGACTCCGTATGATGCCGTATTAACGGGATATGCACCTC
This sequence comes from Flavobacteriales bacterium, assembly GCA_046081745.1. Taxonomy (GTDB): domain Bacteria; phylum Bacteroidota; class Bacteroidia; order Flavobacteriales_D; family Crocinitomicaceae; genus UBA952. The sequence goes on from JBJTWL010000188.1 coordinate 969, forward strand.
CTAAGCGTGATAAACTTGAACATTGGGTGATTAAATCGGAGGAGATGAAGAATGGTCGGCGGTCCTTTGAATTGGTAAGAGCGATAGCCACTGGCGACGAAGAAGATTTTGATTTCACCGAGTTAACAAAGAACGGCGGTCCCTTGAACGTCATTTGGGCCATGGGAAGTGAGAAAGAAGATAAAACAGAATATCACGGAAATCTGAAGGGAAAGCGTGTTATTATTTTTTAACAAAGCGCACGGAGGTGTGCTTACCATCCTCCCCAAATACTAAGAAATACGTTCCCGGCTTTAGATGTTGAATGTCCACTGTGGTGATTGTCGTCCCGTTTTCCCAGTGGTTGGTACTAAACGAAAGCGGCGTAACTTGTCCTTCTGAGGAAATGGCCTTTAGGCTCTCAAGCGAAATTTGATGGCTTTGTAGTTTTATCAAATCGGCACTCGGATTTGGATATAACCCCAATATTACGCCTTTTGAAGCTTCTTCTAAGCCGACAAAAAATCGGCTGCAGGGACCTGCCAAGGCTTGAGGGAAGGTTCCATGACCTGTTGCGGGGGCATTGGCTAAGGTTAGTGTGTTGCTTCCGTTATTCGTGACATACGATTTAACACAGCTGCTGGTAGGATCCATCTGGTCGATGGTAGCTACATTGTACCAATCGCCCTGCACCTTTTGAGGTGTGATATCCACGAGAATAAATCCTTTTTTGGTTAGTTCTACGTATTTAATGTGCGGATTTTGAACGGTAATAAGGGCGGATAAATTGATGGGAGAACCTGGAGAAGTAATGCTTGGGGTTACCATTTCCACGCCAACCGGAGTATTTCCATTTTTTAGATCCAAGGCCCAACTGGTATGAATGTCTCCTGTGAGTACCACCGTATTATCAATGTTGTTCGTGGAAAGATGGTCAAATAATTTCTGGCGTTCCGCAGGGTAACCATCCCAGGAATCGGTATTGATGGGATTTCCGAGCAGTTCTACAGCACCGATCATTACTTGATTTCCAATGATTTTCCACGGTTGACTGGTATTGTCAAGTTCGTTTTTGAACCAGTTGAATTGAGCCTCACCTAAAATGGTTCGGCTAGTATCGTTAAAGCTTGGATCGTTCGCACCCAGTTGTTCTTCTCTTCCCTCCAAACGCGTATCGAGCATGATGATTTTGGCAAGATCTCCGAGTTCGAAGGTTCGGAAAATCTCCTGATTTCCGGGAGCTTTCGGACGAATGGGAATCCATTCAAAGTAGGCGCGTTTTCCCGCTTCCATGCGTAGGTTCCAAGGACCTTCGTTGGCTTGATGGTTTCCCGCACCACCGCTGTATGCATCGTTCGCTGTTTCGTGGTCATCCCAAATGCAGATCCATGGAAAGTTTTGGTGCAATTTCCGCAAGGCATAATCCAAACGGTACGAATTATATCGTAAGCGGTATTCGTTCAGTTCCGTTATCTCCACGGCAGGCTCCCAAGTGCGGTCCACGTTGGCATTTGGGAAAAATCCTTGGCTTTCGTATTCGTAGATGTAATCGCCAAGCATGAGCACTGCATCCACATCGTTGCGTTGAGCAATGGCGTCGTAGGCATTAAAATACCCAGACTCTAAACTGGCACAAGATACCACGGCGAGGCGCATGTTGTACACATTTCCAACGGGCAACGTTTTGGTTCTCCCCACTAAACTGTAGGCGCCATTATGTTCGAATTCGTAAAAATAAAAGGTGTTGGGATTGAGTCCTGTTACATCGATTTTTACCGTAAAGTCTTTGGTGGAATCGGTGCTATACGTGCC
>JBJTWL010000189.1:0-3152 GCA_046081745.1 Flavobacteriales bacterium
GATGGAAGCTTCGAATTTAAGTATTTACGCCCCGGTAAATATATCGTTTTCATGTATGAAAATTGTTACCCGTGCGCAAGTTTGCAGCAAGAGAAGCTCTTTGAGGTAGACATCACCTCGAAGGACCAAGTTATTGATTTAAGCGAAATCACTCTTATTAAAAAACAATAAGTGCTAAAGTTTGGATTTTTTATAACGTTTCTCATCGTTGGCGCTCAAGTGAGTGCTCAATTATTTGAACAACAAGTTTGGTTGGAAACTGGGGTGAAATACAACCTGACCAAGAAATTCGGCGCATCCATGGATGTTACGCAACGTTATGGTTACTTGGGGCTCGAAACGATTTTTCCTCAAGTAAGCTTTCGCTATAAACTTAAAAAATGGGTACGACCCTCCATCGATTACCGGGTTGTTTGTTCTAAATCGAATAGCGGAGGCTATAGTACCTCCCATCGCATCAACGGAAACGTTCAATTGACACACGCTTTAAAACGGTTTGATGTTGGGTTCAGGGTGCGATATCAATATAGTTTTAACCGCCTTAACTCGAATTATGATGCTGAATTTGATCAGGCGTGGCGATTAAAACCAAGCCTTCAGTACAACATTAAAGGGGCACCTGTCTCGCCAGAGCTAAGTGCCGAATTCTTTTATAATCCGGAAAACAGTGCGAAAGGAAACCAATTCAATCGGATTAGGTATTATGCGGGTACGGATCTATCCCTAACGAAAAATCAAACATTAGGATTGGGCTTGTATATGGACCAGTGGATTAATGATATTCCAAAAATACGAATCATGTATAGTCTGTCTTATTCGATCGGATTGAATAATCCGGGAAAATCTGAGTCGCCAAGAAACCGAAACCTAAGAGATCTTTAATATTGATTGGCATCTAAGCGTTTTTTGATGCGTTTTAGATGTTCCTTTTTCTTTTTATCACGCGTCATTTGTGCAGTCTGGGTGAAGTATTTGTGTTGGTTTAAAAATGACACTTGCAATTCATCCCATTGACGATCTGATTCAATTTTACCTTTAGCCATTAATTCTAATTTCAAATTATTGGCTGTTTCCTCAAAAGAATCTGTTCCCAAATAATCCAAGTCGGCATCACACATGATTTCCTGAAGCTTGTTCACTGGCTTATGAGGTATTTGGGTAACGTAAATAAGCTCTTTAATGGTTTTTATGTGTTGTTCATTATACCCATATTTGGGCAGCATGGCTTCGGCCATCGCCGCACCGATTGGTTCATTATGTTCATATTGTTTTACAAATCCTGCATCGTGAAATAAGGCCGCCGATTTTAATAAGAATAGCCCCTCATCTCTTACCCCTTCAAGCAGTGCTATGCGTTCTACGGCTTTCACCACATCTTTTGTGTGAGCCAAGGAATGATACGTCAAGTCCTGAGGTAATTCTTGAGCCAATAACTGAATGAGTTCATTCTCTGCTGTGTAGTATTTTATGGAACTATAGTGATGCAAGCCCACGATTTCATAAAACAAATCATTCGGCCTAAGCCCTTCTCCGTTTACAGATAATTCTGGCTTAATCCGAATTACTTCAAACATATCCAGAATTACTTTAGATTTCATTTGGGCCTTGCCCCTATGAACACACTCAAAATATGGCTCTACCAGTTTAAACGTTTCTTCGGATATCGTAACGGTTCCAGGTTGTCCTAGCATTTCCATACGTTGAGCCTGGTTAACTGCAGACCCCCACACATCATACGCCATCTTTAATGAACCAATAATTCCTGCAGTAACTGGTCCCGTATTAATTCCCAACCGGATTTCCCAGTAATCCTTATAATTGGCAATGGCTTCAAATTTCTTTGCCTCCATATATCGCTGGATCTGTAACCCGGCAATGCACGCATCAATGGCGTGGGTGGAATTTTCATCTGGAAGCCCTCCAACAGCCATGTAGGCATCTCCGATCGTTTTAATTTTTTCCAGGTTATTGTCCTTTATGATCTGATCGAATTTTCGAAATAACACGTCCAATTTATTCACGAGGCGGGTGGGTGATATGCGCTCTGAAATTTTTGAAAAACCAACCACATCAGTAAATAAAATAGTTGCCATTTCATAGGCTTTGGCGGGAACCTTCCCTTGAACCTTTAATTCCTTTACCGCTTGTGAAGGCAACGCATTGTTCAACCACTTTTCAGCACGTTCTTTTTCTATGAAAAGCTGTTTTTGCTGTTCAAGCACCTTTTCTTTTTCACGGCTAATTAATTCATTTTTTAGTTCAATTTGTTCTTTTTGGACTTGAATTTTTTGTGTCCTTTTAGTCACTAATTCTTCTAATTTAATCCGTTGTTTACGTTCACGGGTTACTTGATATTTGAAGTAGATGTATAACGAAATCAATATTAAGGCTGCAATACAAAGCCAAAAGGGAATAGTGGCCCAAAACGGTGGATTGATGGTCACTGTTAATAAGGCTGGCGTGTCTGTCCAGGGTCCATTTTCATACCGCGAATAAAGCCGCAAGTAATAGGTGCCTCCAGCCAATGAATTAAAGGAAAGTTTATTCGTATTTCCAATAAAAATGGTATCCGTTTCTTCACCAATGATCACATATTTATAGGTAACATGCTTTGCTCCATAGAATTGACTGGACTGAAATTTAATTTCAAAATCTCGGGCATTATACGGGAGCTCAATGGCGTATGCCAATTTTTGTAATTGAGTCTCATCCACAAAACCCGCGGGAAAACGCCGACTTTTTTTATGAAATATAACCCTCGTTATTTTAGGATATAAATTAACTGACGGATTAATGACGTCGTTGGGATTAAAATAAACAAGCCCAAATATTCCGCCAAAATACAGCTTTCCTGAGGGGTCTACATAGGAAGCATTCATATTATATTCATTGGGTTCAATCCCCCTTCTTTCAATCTTGGGATTTAGATTCCCACTGGAATTTATACAAATCAAGCCCCGATTTGTACTTCCCCAAACATTGCCGTTCCGATCCTTAATTAAACTATTAATCGTGTTGTTTGGAAGGCCTTCTTGTTTGGAAATGGAATTGATTAATCCGTTAGATTGATTGATTTGTACTAACCCAGCGCCCATGGTACCCAATAAAAAAACACCTTTTTTTAATTCCGTAAATGCCGTTAAGGGTTCCGT
>JBJTWL010000190.1:0-10096 GCA_046081745.1 Flavobacteriales bacterium
GTTAACCAAACTTAAAACAGCCAAAAAACCAGAAGAAAAGGCTCAGTGGGAAGGAACAAAAAAATACTTCATGGACCGAAGAAAAAACGAAAAGTATTTCTCGTTGATTAGCCAAGGGGTATATGTAACTAAAGTAGAAGCTCGTGAAGAGTACCTTGCAAAGAAAGAAACAAAATCAATCTCATTTGTAGCACGTCGTTATTCTGAAATCAATGACGCTGAAATCAAGATCAGTGACTCCGAGTTGGAAGCATACTACGAAGAACACAAAGGCGAGAAGAAATACTGGAATCGAAGTAACAACCGAGAAGTGCGTGCATTTGACGTTTCGATAAAACCATCTAAAGCAGATACGCTTGCCTTCAATAAAATCATCGCTAAACTGCGAGTGGACTTCATGAATTCAAAAAACGACTCTGTTTTAGTAATGAATGAAAGTGAAATGCGTGCGTATCTTCCAGGCGCTAGAGGCATTACGGTACCTGAAGGCCATCCAAAAGCAAATCAATACATGACCTACCCAATGGATTATGATACCATCATAAAACTCACTCCAATTGGTCAATTGGTTGGTCCATACCGAGTGGGTGAGAATTTCCATTTATCAAAATTAATCGGATATTCTCCGGCAAAAATCAAAGCACGACACATTTTAATTTCTACCAATGGGTCAAAAGATGCTAAGGTTATCGAAAAAAAGAAACAAACGGCCGACAGTATTCTTAAGGCAATTAATAAAACCAATTTTGCGGAATTGGTGCAAAAGCACAGCGACGACCCAGGATCAAAGGATAAGGGAGGAGAGTATGCTGACTTTTTAGAGGGTGATATGGTGAAAGAATTTGGAGCATATTGTGCGAACGCACCTATTGGAAAAATCGGAGTAGTAAAGACGGATTTTGGATTCCATATCATTGAAGTATTGGAACGAGACACTAAAAAGTTCCCAATATTAACTACGGTAGTTAAATCGTTTAAAGCCTCTGAACTTACCATAAGTAACATGGAAGCAGAAGCTAACCGTCTTTTGTATAAATTGGATCAAAAGTTAGCTAAATTGGATGATTTATCTAAAAAGATAGCTGCATTTGACACCCTTGCTTCTCAAAACAAGTATTTCGTTCGTCCAATCGCATTGGAAGATAATAATCCACGCGTATACGGTTTAGTAACCACGGATGCCATGGATCGAATCTTGGAATTAGCATACAATGCAGATGCTGAACCTGGCGATTTGTTAGCAGCTCCCGTCCGAGATAAGGACAAGTATGTTATTGCAATGTTAGGTGTCATTAGAGAAAAAGGAGAACCAACCTTTGCAGATGCTCGTGACCGAATGAAAAAAGAACTGATCGAGGAGAAAAAAGCGAAACGCTTGATGAATCAAATGGCCAAAACCAAAAATCTACAGACACTCGCGAAAAAAGGGAATACCGTAGTAGAAGAAGCGGTCATTACGTTTAGTACCCCTTCCCTTGGAAATACCGGCTATGAGCCAGAAATCGTTGGTGCCTTGTTCTCTGGGTATGTTAAAAATGGTCAAACTACTATTCCGTTGAAAGGTAAAGCAGGAGTGTATGTTATCAAAGTAAACAGCACCAAGAAAGCTCCAGCAAATGCTACATATAAGGAAGAAAAGGACCAATTAACTTCCATGCTGAAAGGGAACATTCAAGGAATGCTTATGGGCGCATTGCGTAAATCTGCTGATGTAGTAGATAACCGTAAGTTGTTTCCAAGAATTCGTTCTTAGTACGAAATAAACCCAAGGAACGGAATAACAAAGGATCCAATAACTGGGTCGGGTTTGTAATAATCTGTAGATAGGATTTGAGCCCCTGTTTCAAGTGCTTTGTTTAAGCGGGTATAGTCGTTGTTTCGCGCTTCGATGGTTCCTGCATCTGTTCGCGTGCGAATTATATGCGTAGAACGCTGTTGACGTATGATCATTTCATTCGCAAGGGGGTCATCACATAACATAAAGATACAATTGGGATTTTCTGAACTCCCATATTTGAATGCCCCACCGTGTTCTGGATAATTTGATGCTCCACTTCCTTGAATAATTACGAAAATTCGGCCACGCACCTCTTCTAACAAGGGCCATCCTTGATGGAGTATGCGATCTTGTAAGGTTTGCTCGTGATTCAAAAAATCGGTGGGTTTATACATGGTTTTCAAGACCGCTTGGAACAAACTATCCATTTTAAGCAAAGACTTGCGATCAAACGGAATCGCTTTTTTAAACCCAAAGAGTCTTAATATTCCCGCCTCATCACCAAGTGCACTTCCTTTTAATTCAATATTCACAAAAATCGGTGCGTGCTTGGGGTTTGAAATACTCCAGGTATTTAATTCCGCTAAAGCACTGGTTAATGTTAAATAATTGGTTTGGTAGTCAATATCTGGAATATGGATAACTTTAAATCCAGGTGCTTTAAGCTCCTTATATGTTTCTTCTCTTATCCGTTGTTTTGGGATAAAAAAATTCAAGCGATGTTTGAAATATCGGCCCCCTTTTGGATCGTTATATACATCCAACTCTAATCCTCGTAGGTGATACATGGAAAGTTGCTCAGAGATTGAGCGGTGTGAATAGGCTAATTGAAAAGGTTGGTTTTCTTCGCCAAGGAACGATTTGAATCGATTGATAAATTTCATCGTACGAGCCGTAGGCTGTATCTTATAACTATTATGCGATGCCAGCACTCGTATTTCATTCATTGGGATCGAATCAGGGAATTCTTGCGCAGATGCGACAGAAAACACGACAAGGCTGAGCAGCGTAATACCCTTAAAAAAACAAGCGGCCATTGATCCACTCCCCATCGAGTAGGGCTTTATTTTTTTTATAAAACGCGATGGCCGGAGTATTCCACTCCAATACTTGCCAATCCATGCGTCGAACTCCTTCACGTTTTGCAATTTCAACTACAGTATTAAATAAGGCCTGGCCGATACCATGTTTTCGGTAGGTTTCTTTTACGTAGAGATCCTCCAGATATAAAGTTCGGCCTTTCCACGTAGAATAACCAAAGAAATACAGTGCAAACCCTACTATTTCTCCTTCGAATTCTGAAACTTCAGCAAAACAACGCTTTTGGATAAATAAATCCGCCTCCAATGAACTTATGGTATTGATTACAGCATCTGGTTCACGTTCATAGACTGCTAATTCAACGATTAACCCATGTATGGCAGGAACATCAGATAAAACAGCCGGACGAGTTTTCATTATTGAACACCCGCAAGGTTAAACCTTAATTTAATACCGGTACTCATATTTCCGGTAGGATAGCTAGTTGCTACTTTTGGCGTATTTAAATTTTGATCATAGTAATACGAAACCGTTAAGTTTTGAGATAAATTATAATCAATATTTAATTTCAACGAAATCACTTTTTGCCCCGCAGTTGCTTGATTGGTGTTTTCAACCACTTTACGAATTAAGGTGGCGTTATCTCGATAAGAGAAATTGATTCCCGCATTTAAATCATTAGCTGGGATCCGATCCATCAACTTAACCTTCGTGATTTTTGTTTGCATACCCACCACAATTTCATCTGATTTCACCTCGGTTACCTGATTATTATTTAAGGATAAGGTCGCTAAGCGATCTTTCTTGTATTCAAATTTCGTGGTTAAGGATTGTCCGAAAATCGTCCAGGTAGCATCAAGTCCAATCAATGGAGAGAACTGCTCACTTACCGTGATGTTCTGTACCTGTAAGCTAGAAACAAAGTTATTATTTAAATCCAACGCGGTAGGGTTTCCATTGGCATCTGTGGTGGCCCCCATGTTGGATTGCATGCCGTTCACCGAAACGGTTGAGTTATATGCATGACGAATCACAAAAGATTTCACATACTTCTTCATAAACTCAAACTTGGATAAGCCGTTATACGTTAAACTCCAATTTGGCAGTGGCATATTACGCACTGGGTTAATGTTCTTATCGTTTACCTCTTTATTGCCATACGCCGTTAAGAATGCACCGATAACTACCTCTTGTTGGTTCCCTGAGTACCCATCAAAATATCCAGAAGGCAATAAGGAAGAATTCGGATTATCTGCGCCGATTAATTGAGAGACCGTTTGTCGATTCGCTAACAACTGATTAAACACTGCTGAGGAACGGTCTTTGTTATCGCGAACAAATGCAGTACCCCAAGTGATTGTTGAATACGTCAAGGTTGCTGATTGGAAACGACTTTGTCCTTCAAACTGCTGATTAGTTTCATTCCATCTAAAGAATTCACCACTGTTCAACCCGTAGTTTCGATTTAGTTTCATTTCAATACTAAGATCTTTTAATGGCTCTAGGGTTGCACGCAAATTCAATTTGGTAGAGTGCGTTGTGGTGAATTGTTTATTCAGGCTTTCATTCTGAACTAACCACCCATTATTCGCGGAGAGTTCCGCTATGTTATATCCATTTTCGCGACCCCAAATGTCATACCCTTGCTTACCAAAAGCAAAGGAGCTCATTCCCAAATTATTGCTATTCATTCCAAGAATTCTCGATTCTTGATTAGATCCAGGCAGCATCGTTCCATCGTCGATCGTGTAGGTTCCAGAAACATTACGGACTGTCATTAATAAGCGTGCCGCGAAACCTACTGCAGGGTTTACCTTCTTTTTAGCGTTGGCTTCTTTCTTTTTCTTGCGCTCATATTTTCTGAGCACCTTGTCCCATTTTCTTCGTTCCTTTTTGGTCATTTCCTCCACCGGTTTTGGCGGTTTTGGTGCTTGATCTTCTACTTTTTTATTCCCTTGATTATTGTTTTGTCCTTGGTTGTTTTTCGCATTTAAGGCTCCTCGGTTATTCCTTCCATCAGAAAGCACCCGTTTGAATAAAGGGACTTTATTATAAAGGGTTACAAAATTCGCCTGCGACGTCAAGTTTACACCGCGATTGTTTTGGATGATATTTCCAAAATTCGTTTGAGCCAAAGGAGCACGTTGCCAATTATAACTGCCATTATATTTAGCATTTAACGTCAACCAATCTGTTAAAGGAAACTTGTCAAGAGGAAAAGTATAACTCAAGTTATAATTGTGACTGTATTCCATCGTTTTACCGAACGTGGATAATTGCGATCGAATAGAATCTTTAAATTCTTGATAGGCCAACGGGTCATTTTTACGATCCACGCGACTGTTCCCTTCCGCAAACAAGGCTTTATTAGTGGCGGCAAACGATGCCTTTAAGTTTTTCGTTAGGTCATACCCAATGTTATAATTTCTATTCCAATCAAATTTCTTTAAGAATACGGGATTAAATTGATAGTTTGGAACCAAGTTATTTCGCACTTGGCGTTCATTGTACATACGCAATAGATCATTCGTAAAGGTGATATTCTTGGGCATGAGGTAGAAATTCATATCTCTAACCAAGGCCAACCACTTAGATTTTTGAACGGGTTTCCATTTTTTAAAGGGCTCTATAGCTTTACCAGCAAAGGTGTAATTATAATTTAAAGCCCCTGTATAGTTTTTTGTACGGTCATAATTGGTATTGAAATCACGTTTCAAATTTTCTGAATACGCATAGCTAGCAGACCAATTGGAAATACGCCAGAAGGCAGGTTTAGCTCCTGCTTTCGCCTCTTTACGAACGTTTGTAAAGTTGAAGGATTTACGCTCATTGAAGTCTTGACCTAATTTTGCACGCTCTTTACGTGTGGCCAAATCATAATCCGCCAGTTTAATGTCTGGATTGAACGGGTCATATTCTGGATTAATTACGTTTAAGGAGTATCCGTAGAAAAATGGCAAGGATACTTTCGCTTGTTTGCCAAAGAACTGCCCCAACTGAACGGTAGAATTCATGTCTACTCCCACTTTTTGGTTCCGTTGACGGTCTTGTACCCGACTTTCAACAGACCCCCAATTAATTCCGGAATAATTCCCAGAAGCTGAAATCGTTGCAAAATCGGCTAATTGAAGTTGCGCTTGACCCACCGCAGCACCTCCTCCATCACTCACGAAGTCGGTTAAACGTAATTCATTTACCCAAACATTAACACATTCCGGTTGGCCATCATCGGGCCAATTATTAGATGGATCAGATTGCAGTGGATTTCTAACCCCAATCATGATTGTTTTAATGGCTTGTAAATTAGGAGAACCTTTTACCTTGATTTTACGATCTGCATTTGCGGGATCGTTTTTAGCGTATTCGAACATAGTTGATACGCCCGTGACGCCGTCATCTACTTTTTGATTTCGCTCTTTTTTGAGATTCAATAAATCATCGAAAACGATTTCAATGTTGTTCTCCTCGGGCCAAATATCCTCTGGTGTCGTAGCTCCCCATTGCGTTTTAACCAAAGGCAATTCATACTCATAGTAGTTATCCACGAAATCAGTACCTAAACGAACGAACATGGTAACTTCTTTATCATTAAATGGAATTAATGGATTTACCTCTTCCGCGTGTGCAAACAACTTTAATTTTTTATAGGTACGGACATCAAAAATTACATTTTTATAAGCTGCTCTTGCATCCCCATCTTGTAAGTTGCAAATATCCAAGACCAGAGACTGTTCATTCATCTGTCTTTGATAGGTTTGCGATGGGTCAATTTCACGAACAATGCCCGGAGGAACTTCATACTTAACAGGAGTTCGTTGATCATTTTCTTCCACATTTACTGCAGAAATATTAAATCCTGTTAGGTTTGGATCCGGTTGAACACTAATACCAGGCTGCGTTAAATCGAGTAAATAAGGACGCCATTCACCACGCATGAACTCCATTTTCGCGAAACGAATTTGTGTTTGCTCATCAAAGTTTTTCATGAATAAGCGCATAAACCGAATGGATCTGAAATCCTGAATACCATTTACTTTTTTCTCGTAAGAAACTAACGGAATTCTTACTTGATACCACTTCTCCGTCTTGTTTCCATTTTGATAGAGCTGCATGTTGGTGATGAAGTTTTTTCCTACCACCATATCATTAGGCCGCAAACTCATTCTGTATTGGAAATATGCTTCCGATTCTGAGAGGTTATTGTCTTGATTGATGTCTTCTAAATCAGGCATGTTCGTAGCCTGGGTCGGGTAACCTGCTGCATTCGCTGTATCCGACATATTGGTAGTAGGAGCATTCCCTTCCATGCCATTATATCGTTTGTATCGCGCTAAAATATTTAATTGTGCATTATCGAAGTTGTCGTCCAAATAATAATTATAATCATCATTCGATGGGTCTTGAATCATTTTAGCCTTTGCTGCCGGAGAAATTGTCGTGTTGTTTTGCACCCAATTCACATAGTTTGAATAAGCAGTTTGCTCAGAAGTACTATTCCACCCGTCTAATCCAATGTCCTGATTTAATCGGGCAGCAGGATCCGTATCGAAGGCATTTACAATAACCTGCTCGTTAGAAACTCGAGCCCACAAGGTGGTATCAACATTATCGGTGATACTCGGACCAAACGGTGGAATTCCATTTTCATATTCCTTGCGAGAATCCGGTAATACGTCCTCGGAAATATTCCCCAAATTAAAATACAAATCTCCCCCATTCATGGTGGTGTTAGGGTCTTGATTTTCTGCATCATCATTAAATGGATCTAGCATCCAAAACTGAATAAATTGCACATTCGCAACTTCAAAATCATTGGTTGAAAGTGCACGCATAATTCCTCCCCAACGGTTCTCAGGATTGGTGAACTGACCAAGGCTATCTACGGTAGCGGTTGTGTCATAATTATACATTCCGCGTTCCTTCGGATAATAACACACATCAAACACCGTGATGTTCGGAATCGAACCGTATTGAAGCTGTTGATTCGGGAAAATATCAGTAAAATTCACCAAGCGCATGCGGCTATCAGCCAACATCGTTGCGTCTTGTTTAATGTGGTCTGGTGTTAGGTTGTTGCTTTGATAAAAGAGCGGGTCAATGGTATACCAAGACATTTTAGCCCGCTTGAAACCCGATGAAAGGTTTTGCGATGAAGCTTCAGGAAATAAATCAGGTTGTCCTTGGGGCACAGACGCTAAGCGCCATGCGGAGGCAGATTTTAAATCAATGGTACTTTGACTGGCCTCAAAATCATCCACATAAGAAGTACCCGACTTATTAATCACTTTTGGTTGCCCGGGAATCAAGTAAGCTGCTTCGCCATTGATGGAGAACGTAGACATTTGATTCGTTGATATCACGGGAAGTAAATCCACGAGACGGGTAAGGAAAGGCACATCGGTTCGAATGCTAAAGTCGATTCCAAGCACATTATTTTTGAAGGGTTCGCTACCGAAATCTACTTTTTGTGTCACAGGTCGTTCCGTCATACGAACCCATGTGGCACCAAATTTCATTTTGTCACTTAGGCGGTATTGATAGTGTCCACCCATGAGCGAACGCGCTTGGAAACCAAATACCGAATTACTTTCTATGGAAATTTTAATGGGTGTATTGGATTCAAGAATACCTGTATTTAGGATTTTAACCCTTCCTAAATTATAATCCACGGTATAATCGGTGCCTTCGGTAAGTTTAATTCCTCCGGCCGTTACCGTTACTGCTCCTTGAGGCACATTAAGCGCATTTAATGGAATATCTGAACTTACTGAAGATTGGTATTCTCCTTTGAAAAGGAACCTGTTTTTACTTGGAATCTGTTGGGCCGCTGTTTTAGTAGAATCATATAGTTCGTAGAATGCGATGTTACTGATGGTTGTTTGAGGAACACCAATCGATTGTAATTTTTTTGCTAAGGTTTTCCCAAAAGGCTCTACTGTTGAGAAAAATATACGTCCATTCTTGCGGTTAATGGTTCCCCCATTTTCAATTTTAGACCCCGTTACGGTAAATGGAACATAATCAAACACCCCATCAGAAAATGGTTGGTTGTTTTGATTCAAGCGGTCCATTTCAAGCAAGGTAACAAGTTGTTTATCGTCCAATCCTGCCATTGGGAAAACCGGAAGCGGAACGCTGGTTGATGGGTTGTTATAGAACACATCTACCTTGAAGCCCTGTTGGTCTACTTGATAAGCCCCAATCGAGTAAACGTTTTTCATCATTAAGTCCCAAATTTTATTTTGAGGGCTTGTTATCGTTGGCTTTAATAATTTAAGAATCAAGGCTTCTTGACCACTGGCACCGTCGGTTGATAATTCACCTACCTGATAGGTTTGACCACGATAGGTATACTCATACGCAACGGCAAGCACCTCATCGTTGTTTAATGGGTTATTCAAGGAAACATAGCCAAGTAATGCATTGTAACTAAATTCTTGATCGGATAATTTACGTGCGTTCTCAACCTTTTCATAGTCCTTTGCTTGTTGGAAAGGTCCAGGCGCTGTCACTTGATTATTCAAGGCAGGTACTGCGGTCGAAAAATTTCGAATCAAAGGTTGATTTGCCGCCCATTGATATAGATTATTGGCTTCATTGGCTGGTTCTACGCCCGTACCGAAGCCCCCGGGATTCCCCTGACAGTTATTCGATTTACCTTCACCTAAATCTGAAAATGCAATAATATTCCTCGTATTCTCCGTTATATTGGATCGGTTCGTAACCCAAACCTCAATACGGGTAATATAGCGTGTTGCATTCACATTCGGCAAGCTTGCCATGGCAGAATCGTAATCATCGTGATAAAATAAATTCAGAAAGTAGTGACGATTTGCTTCGTAATTATCAGCGGTTAACTCAAATTTTTGAACCTGAGATTTCCCGGTTATATTAATTTCTTGGCGTTTTCCTTTTGATTGTGCTACAATCAAATCGAAGGTAGACCTACCAAATTTCAATTGTGTTTTGGCACCAAATAGTGTTTGTGAGCCTTGGATTAAGGAGGTAGGTAAATCTAAATTTACCATGCCTAGTGCAACTTATTGAATGATTTGATCTTCGTCTCCAGTATGCTCTAACTTGGAGATGTTCTCAAAATCAAAGGCTGCTTGCGTATTATATTTAGCACCAATTTTGAGCCGCGTTCCGATTTGACCCACAATATCCATGTTGATATTCTGTTGGAAATCAAAGCGTGTAATCCTACGCTGACGCATTGGTAGAATTGGATTATCGTATCTTGAATGATTTACACCTAATTGAACCTCCACGTTACCT
>JBJTWL010000191.1:0-14799 GCA_046081745.1 Flavobacteriales bacterium
GGATGGCAAAAATGTTAAAAAAATAAAAAGAAAAAAATGTCGAATTTTGTCCATTGAAAATGGACCAAGAGGCTTGATTTAAATCGATTATGATAACACAACAGGGAAATATCGCTCAGGTAAATTGGGTTCTTGGTGAAATCAATGCATTACATTCAAGTGAATGTTCCCTCAATGCTGAGGAAACGAGCCAATTAAATTCGTTTGGAAACGCTCAGCGTAAAAAAGAATTTAAGGCCGTGCGACACCTCAAACAACAAATTTTCGGCGAAACATTAATTGGGTATGGGGAGAACGGCAAACCATTTATAAACGAACCTGAGGTTTATATTGGGATAAGTCATTCCTCCAACTTGGCTCTGTTTGCCTATTCCAACATCCCATTTGGCTGCGACATAGAAGAGGTAACGGATCGAATTACCCCCCTCGCCGATCGATTTTGTAGCATGGATGAACTGGGATTATTTGAAGGCGAAGCGGGTAGTATTCAATTAACACACCTGTGGAGTTGTAAAGAGGCCATATACAAGCTCGTTAATATTCAAGGAATCCATTGGAAAAACGAAATGATTTGCACGGCAATCGCTGGATCAATATATACATTTAATGCGTTCATTGGCTCACAAAAAATTGAAGTTCATTGTGAGAGTATTCTTATAAATGAGGCCATACTTACGATTGCTACCTATGCTTGAACAAAAACCAATATTGACGAAGTTATCCCGTCTTAATCGAGGCATCGCACTATTAATAGATCCTGAAAAAGCCATGAATGAGGTGCTTTTTGCACGACAATTACAAGCCATATGTGCAATAGGTCCGGATTTTATATTTATGGGTGGAAGTACCGTGAATGCGGAGCAAATGAGTAGGGCCATTGAATTAACGAAAGCCAGTACCTCCATTCCCTTGATCATTTTTCCAGGAAGTACTTCACAAATCAATACAGAAGCAGATGGCCTGCTTTTTCTGTCCTTAATTTCTGGCAGAAATCCAGCGTTTTTAATCGGTCAACAGGTTGAAGCCGCAACACTACTCTTTGAATCCAACATGGAGATCATTAGTACGGGATACATGCTTGTGGATGGAGGAATTAATTCGGCTGTAGCGCGCGTTTCAGGAACATCTCCCATTGCACAAGAGAACCTCAATCTCATCACTTCGACGGCAAAAGCAGGCATCCTTTTAGGGATGGACTGTTTATATGTTGATGCGGGAAGCGGAGCAAAAACAACGGTTTCTGAGGAAATAATTCAGCACTTGAGTGTGCTTGGCCGACCGTTAATCATTGGGGGAGGTATCCGCAACATACACGCTGTAGAAAAAGCGCACAAAGCCGGAGCGAACTTGGTGGTTATTGGCAATAAACTGGAGGAAGACACCGAACTTGTAGCGGCATTAATGCGTTACAAGGCCCAAGAATCGGTATGAAACAAACGTTACTCGACCAACGGAACATACTTCCCTAATGAATAATCGCCTTTAAACTAAGATCTAAACTTTTAACATGATGTGTTAGCGCACCAACGGAAATAAAGTGAACCCCTGCTTCAGCATAGTCAACAATATTGTTTTCTGTAATTCCACCGGAAGCTTCGATTTCAAAATGAGTAGGAATGTCAGCAATGCACGCCTTGATTTGTTCAGGGGTGAAATTGTCTAAGAGAATTCTATCCACGCCCTGCATTTGGATCACTTGATGAAGTTCCGCTTCATTTCTCACTTCTACTTCAACGGGAATAGATAAGCTATTGCTTTTTTTATAGGCATTCACCGCATCCACTGCCTGTGGAATTCCCCCACAAAAATCGATGTGATTATCCTTGAGCATAATCATGTCAAATAATCCAACTCGATGATTGACTCCCCCTCCTATTCGCACCGCCTCTTTTTCAAGCAAGCGAAACCCCGGCGTAGTTTTTCTAGTATCGAGCAATTTCGCAGGGGTATGGGCAATAAGCTTACTTAACGCCTGCGTTTTGGTTGCGATACCCGACATACGCTGCATGCAATTTAGAATTAAACGCTCCGTAGTTAGAATGTTCCGTGCATTACCTTCAACAATAAATGCAACTTCTCCTTCTTCTATACGATCCCCGTCTTGCTTTATCCACTGTACGGTAGCGCTTTCATCTGTTAGTTCATAAATACGTTTGGCTACGGATAATCCCGCAATAATTCCAGGTTCCTTGATTAACAATTGAGCGGTACTTCTTGCCGCTTGATTTATTGCCGCCAAGGTTGAGTGATCTCCTTCCCTAACGTCTTCAGCTAACCAAGCATGAATCAAGTCGTTTATCATACAACAAAGGTAGAAAAGTAATTGGAGGTTAGCACTGAAAAGTTATCTTTGTTCAGTGAAATACACCCGTTCAATTTCAACGCATCCCTTCTTAATCCTAAGCATATTGGTTATGCTAAGGCATGGACATTCCTTCGCTCAAGAGGCAACCCTTACTCGATATTGCCAAGAAAACCGATTCAACCCCATTGAATTTAGTAATCGGTTGAAGCGCCAAAATCCCAAATCACTATCGATTCGAATCTTGAAGGTTTATGAAAAATCACTTAACGGGAATTACAAAGGATTTATTCACAATGCGGAACGACTAATTTCAATTAACAATCGCTCCATTAAGAACCCTTACCTTATTCACCTCAAACAACTGGAAGTTAGTGAATATTATTTACTCACTGGTGAATTCAATGCCGCAAAAAAGGAGCTTGAACGGTCGGTTCATTATGCCCGAAAGAAACGAGAAAATCACTGGGTATCGCAATCATACCGATTGTTTTCAAAGGTATATCTTCATGAAAATAAGAAAGATTCAGCGGACCTATTTATTCGACGAGCCATAGAATTCGCTAAACGCTCAACCAATGAACTTGAATTAGCCTTGTGCTTGCATCAATCCGCTGAAAATTCCGCCCAATTCTCGAATATTCAAGAAGCGGTAACTCAAGAATTATTGGCCCTGCAAGTGGTGGAAAAATTGAACAACACGTATTATGAGTGCATTTTTAACCGATTTATTGCAGAATTATCATTGGATGCAGGAAACCTTAGAGAATCAGAAAACTACCTTAGAAAGTGTCAATTAAAAAGCGGAAGGATTTCAAGTAAACGGCTGAAATTAGAGAATGATATTCTTCGAGCGCGCATCGAAATTAGAAAAGGATTTCCGAATGAAGTCTTGGTGTTTTTACCAAGCAGTGTAAAAGGCTTGGAACAACTAAAAGATTATTTATCACTTGGTGAAGCCTGGATGGTATTAGGTGAAGCCTATAATGCTGCTGGCCAAATTAACCAATCATTGGAGGCCTTCAATTCATCGCTAACCTACTTTGAACAATCCAGACAGCCGGAAAAAATGGCCAGTGTCTACCATCAAATTGGCTTGGTGCTTTTATCGAAAAATGACCTTTTAAATGCCGAGAAAAATATCTTGAAAGCTATTGTAATTCGAAACAACATCAAGGAACGTACTCGAATTTATGAAAGCTACTTTGCGCTCTCCAATGTGTATGCGGCTCAAGGCCAAAAACAAAAAGCGTATGATTACCTCAAGCGACATACCGACTTTTTACGCCGTAACTCTTTTTCCATTGACAGTAAAAAAATCGAGGACCTTACGCAAACCAATTCACGGGAGGAACGGGAGCGATTGATTGAAACACAGGAAGAAAAACTTCAAAAAGAGCTCAAAGAAAAGGAAATTTTGCAGCTTCAAAGTGACCGACAGCTTCTTGGAATTAGTATTGTCATTGCCATTTTCTTTTTATCGGCAGTATCCGTTTTTTTTATCATACGTCAGCGCAACACCTTGCAAGAGCAACGCGAATCGGAAATGTCACAAACCTTGTTGCGCTCGCAGATGAATCCGCACTTTATTTTCAATGCCTTGGCGGTGATTCAAAGTTACATCTACGAAAACACCCCAGAAAAAACCTCCAAGTTTCTTGTTAACTTCTCCCGCTTGATCCGCCTAATTTTAGAGAATTCACCAAAGGAGTTTATCACGATTGACATAGAAAATGAAATCTTATCCAAGTATTTAACCACTCAAAAATTAAGATTTGAAGACCGCTTTAATTTCAAAATCGATATTGATGAGGAACTCATGTTCAGACGTGCACTAATTCCTCCCATGATCACCCAACCCTTTATTGAAAACTCGATCGAACATGGTCAATTACATACGATTGAAGATGGAATGATTGAAGTTTCAATGAAAGAAAACCAAGGTATGCTTGAGGTAGTGATTTCAGACAATGGGGTAGGAAGAACCAAAGCTGGAAAAATCAAAAAGAACAAATCTCATAAAAGTATGGCCTTGGAAATCACTCGAGAACGGATTGAGATTATGAATAAAAAGTACAAGGGTAAAGGCAGCCTAAGCATCGAAGATTTGAATGTTAAAGAAAAAACTGGAACTCGCGTAATAATTTGTTTGCCAATCATTTACGAAAACACTACATTTGGTTCATATGAAAAAAGTACTGATAATTGATGACGAAAAACGAATTCGAGACTTCGTAAAACGTATGATCGACTCGTTTAACCTTGAGGTTGAAGTATTTACAGACGGTGAGAACGTTGAAACAGGCATTGAATCAATTAACCGGATTCAACCAGACATCGTGTTTTTAGATATACAAATGCCTGACGGTACGGGGTTCGACTTACTAAACCGAGTAAAGGATAAGAAATTCGAACTCATTTTTATCACTGCATTCCAGGAATATGCCATTATGGCCATCAAGTTCAGCGCCCTTGATTATATACTGAAACCAATCGATGACGAGGAATTAAAAACTGCCTTACAAAATGCGATTGACACGGTTGATTTCAAAAAAGAAGATTCGCAATTCGAAGCGCTGACCCACAACCTTCAAACCAATCAAAAACGCAAGTTAGTACTCAAAACCCAAGAAAGCGTCCATGTAGTAGATCTTAGTGAAATTATTCGTTGCGAAGCGGATAAGAATTATACGTTTTTTTATTTGAACAACGGTAAAAAAATTCTTGTTTCTCGTACCCTGAAAGATTTCGAGACCCTGCTTTCAAATCACGGATTCTTCCGAGTTCAACAATCACACTTAATTAACCTGGAGTATATTGAGCGTTACGATAAGCATGAAGGCGGTTCTGTGATTATGAGGGATGGATCCGCAGTACCTTTATCCCCTGCAAAGAAGGACCAATTTTTCACGATGTTAGAAAAACTCTAGGCTAAGGCTTGAGTTAAGTCTTCAATTAAGTCTTCAACATCTTCAATACCGACACTTAATCGGATAAGGCTATCTACTACCCCACTTCGCTCACGTTCCGCTTTCGGGATAGACGCATGCGTCATCGTGGCTGGGTGCCCGATTAATGATTCAACCCCTCCTAATGATTCCGCTAAGGAGAATATTTCAACCTTTTTAACTACTGATAGGGCATCTTCCAAATTATTCCCTTTTAAGGTAAATGAAATCATTCCTCCAAATCCACGCATCTGTTTTACAGCCACCTCATGATTGGGATGTGAAGTAAATCCGGGCCAAAACACCTTATCAATTTTTGGGTGCTTCGCCAAGAAATGCGCAATTTTCTCTCCGTTTTCGCAATGACGCTCCATGCGCAGGTGTAAGGTTTTTATCCCTCGAAGCACTAAAAATGAATCCATGGGACCACACACAGCACCCGACGAGTTTTGAATGCGATATATTTCATTGGCAAGGCTTTCATCCTTAGTAACCAAGGCTCCCATGACTACATCCGAATGTCCTCCGAGGTATTTTGTAACCGAGTGCATGACGATATCTGCGCCAAGATCCAAAGGGGTTTGTAAATACGGCGTAGCAAAGGTATTATCTACACAAAACATGGCACCTGCTTTTTTAGCAATGACAGAAGCCGCCGCTATGTCGATGATGTTCATCATGGGATTCGTTGGTGTTTCCACCCAAATCAATTTGGTCTTTTCGTTGACTTTGGCTTGAATATTTGACACATCCGTCATATCTACAAAATGAAAAACAAGCCCATACTTTTCAAAAATTGTTTTAAAAATTCGATACGATCCGCCATATAAATCATTCGTTGAAATCACCTCATCTCCCGGATTCAGCATTTTAATCACACAATCAATGGCTGCTAATCCGGAACCAAAACACGCACCGTGAGTTCCATTTTCAATAGCCGCTATATTCTTCTCAAGGGCATGACGTGTTGGATTCAAGGTACGCGAATATTCGTACCCTTTGTGATTTCCAACCCCATCTTGTACATAGGTTGATGTTTGATAGATTGGGGTCATGATGGCTCCCGTAGCTGGATCGGGTGCTACCCCCTCGTGAATGGCTTTTGTTGCGAATTTCATGGAATTAATTTTGCCAAAATTAACAAAAGAGATTGAATCTAGCCGAGTTCTTTAGGATCCCAAAAATAGGATTGAAATTGCTGAATTTGATTATCAATTACGGGAATGCCTTCCGCTTGCAATTTTCGCTCCATGGCTTGTTCATCTTCAAAATGCATTTTACCAGTTAATAAACCCGTTCTATTCACTACCCGATGTGCTGGAACATCAGGCAACCCATGGCTTGCATTCATGGCCCAACCCACCATACGGGCTGCCCCTTTCGTTCCGAGCGCTTCAGCAATCGCGCCGTAGGTAGTAACACGACCGGGGGGAATCAAACGAACCACTTCATAAACCGCCAGAAAGAAATCTGTATTTTTGAGCATCGCACAAAGGTAAAGATATGAAAGGATTATTTACAGTGCCATTGTTAGTAGGTTCCAATGTATTCAAGAAGTGCTTTCGATTGTAGTGTTTCTGGTTTTTATGTAGAACTTCTTTAAACAAGAATCCTTGAAATGGAATCACCTTGTTGCCATTGGATGCATTGTTGCAGCGGTTTTCTTTATTTTTAAGAAATAAAAAAAGCCGCACTTGGCGGCTTTTCAATCAGGTTATTCAATTAATGTTTGCAGCAATCTTTTTCTTTCTTGCCACCAATCCATTTACCATCTTTGTCATAATGAGCTAAACATGCTGCTTTTTCTTCTTTAGAACATCCGTTCTTGTCGCACATCTTCGCGCATTCATCCTTGGTCATTTTTGAACATTCACTCATGTCGCATTTTCCAATCATTTGTTTACCTTCCTTACACTTTCCGTCACATTTTCCAGATTGTAAGCCAGACTTACACATGTCTCCCTCGGACTTTCCATGGCACTGTGCATTACCTTCTCCTTGGCATTCCATTTTCTTACCATGGCACTCGGTACGGGACTTATCGCATTGATCTTTCTCGGCTGAAGCAGAAGAACCATTTCCAAGAATTGGTGCGATTACTAAGCCTACTAAACACGTCAACTTAATCAGGATGTTCATTGAAGGACCTGAAGTATCTTTAAATGGATCTCCAACGGTATCACCAGTTACAGCTGCTTTGTGTGCATCGGAACCTTTGAAGGTCATTTCACCATTAATTTCAACGCCTGCTTCAAACGACTTTTTAGCGTTATCCCAAGCACCTCCGGCGTTATTTTGGAACACCGCCCAAAGCACTCCTGAAACCGTTACTCCTGCCATATAACCACCAAGCATCTCAGCGATTAATTGATTATCGTATCCAATTAACATCGGTAAGGTAGCAATCACGATTGGGAAACCTATGGTTAACACCCCGGGCAACATCATTTCACGCAAGGCCGCTTTGGTAGAAATCTCCACACATTTACCATATTCTGGTTTTCCGGTTCCTTCCATGATTCCTGGAATTTCTTTGAACTGACGACGAACTTCATAAACCATATCCATTGCAGCTTTACCTACTGAATTCATTGCTAAGGCAGAGAACACCACCGGAATCATCCCTCCAATGAATAACATCGCCAGTACTGGCGCTTTGAAAATATTAATTCCGTCAATACCCGTAAATGTTACGTAAGCAGCAAATAAGGCTAGGGAAGTTAAGGCTGCAGAAGCAATGGCAAATCCTTTTCCAGTGGCTGCCGTAGTGTTTCCAACAGAGTCTAAAATATCTGTACGTTGACGCACTTCTTTGGGTAATTCACTCATTTCAGCAATACCACCGGCATTGTCTGAGATCGGACCAAAAGCATCAATTGCTAATTGCATTGCGGTGGTAGCCATCATTGCGGAAGCAGCTAAGGCCACACCATAGAATCCAGCCAAGGCATAAGATCCCCAGATTGCTAAGGCAAATAACAACACCGTTGGAAAGGTAGAAATCATACCTGTAGCTAAACCAGCAATTACGTTGGTACCTGCACCTGTCGCCGATTTTTGAACAATTTTTAAAACGGGCTTAGTACCTAGACCAGTGTAGTATTCGGTTACTGAAGAAATGACTCCCCCAACAACTAAGCCAACGATAGCGGCAAAGAATACGCGAAGGGATGAAATATCTTTAACACCTTCTCCGAAGAAGTTCATTTTCATGGTAGCAGGTAACATCCAAACTACTAGCGCATAACATGCGATGGCTGTTAATACAATAGAAACCCAGTTTCCTATATTAAGTGCTCCCTGAACTTGCTTTTCTTTATCGTCGTTGCTTTTAATGCGAACTAACAAGGTTCCAATGATGGAGAAAATGATTCCAAATCCAGCGATGGCCATTGGTAGTAAGATTGGTCCAATACCACCAAACGCATCCTTAATGCTTCCACCCATGTCTTGGATCACATAGTTACCCAAAACCATAGCTGCAAGTACTGTTGCGACATAGGACCCAAATAAATCCGCTCCCATTCCGGCAACATCCCCCACATTATCTCCTACATTGTCTGCAATCGTAGCAGGGTTACGTGGATCATCCTCAGGAATTCCTGCTTCCACTTTACCTACTAAATCCGCACCTACATCGGCAGCTTTGGTATAAATACCTCCTCCAACACGTGCAAACAAGGCAATGGATTCAGCCCCTAGAGAGAATCCCGCTAAGGTTTCTAATACCACGGTCATGTCTTCAGCATTCGTCCATTTGCCTCCCATGAAGAATTGAAAGAATAGGATGAAAAACCCGGTTAATCCCAATACCGCAAGGCCAGCAACACCAAGACCCATAACGGTACCCCCACCGAAAGAAACTTTCAATGCTTGTGGCAACGAAGTTCGAGCAGCTTGGGTAGTACGCACATTGGTTTTGGTCGCAATTTTCATTCCCATATTTCCAGCCAATGCTGAGAAAATAGCGCCGAAAATAAATGCAATGATGATCAATAAATGGGTTTTAACTCCCGGAATAAAGGTGATTCCGGCAAGGACCACACTTGATAACAAGACAAAAACGGCAAGTAAGCGGTATTCCGCTTTAAGAAAGGCTAAGGCTCCTTCATATATGTAATCTGAAATTTCTTTCATTTTACCATCACCTGCATCTTGCTTCAACACCCAAGCGCGTTTCATCGCCATAAAAAGTAACCCAACTAGTGCAAGAACTATGGGTACATAAATCATCATTGACTCCATTTCTTTAATAAATTAATTTTCAAAAATTTTCGACGGCAAAAGTAGTTTTTTTCGCCAAGGTATGCAAGTACGGACGGAATGAATAAAAGGTTACACCCTAGTCGTTTGAAATAATATCAAACAATTCATCCAGGTCAGGAGAGATTATAATTTCTATACGTCGATTTTTAGCCTTATCGGCAGGATCTACCGGTTGAAACTCGCTGCGACCAGCAGCCACTATGCGTGTAGGATTCATGGTAGAATTCGCTAATAAAATTTCAACAACGGATGTTGCACGAAGCACAGACAATTCCCAATTATTTCTTGGAATTGAAGCACTTGTCAATTTATCTGAATCCGTATGACCTTCAACCACGATTTCTAAATCCGATTCATTTTCCAAAGCTTTGCTAATTTGCAACAAGGCTTTTTTCCCTTCGGATTCAACCACAATACTCCCAGACTTAAACAGCAACTTCGCCTCCATGCTCACATAGATCTTTCCGTTCTTTTGCTCAACATTCAATCCTTGATTTTCAAATCCGATAAGCGCATCGGTTACTTTTTTCTTCAAGGCCTTAAGCGCATCTTCTTGTCGTTTCAATAATTCCTCCAATTCATTAACGCGCTGTTCACGTTCTTCCAATAACTTTTGTTTTGTTTTCAATTCAGCTTCAAGGCTTACCAAATCTTCTGATTTCTTCTGTAACTCAATATTCTTCTGTTCCAATTGTTTCTGAAGTGCAGAGGCTTCTTTCGCACCAGTTGATTTATATTTATCAAAGGTCTTAGTGAGCTCATCCAGTTCTTTCATGGACTTGCTTAATTCGCGAGATAAGGTTCGAACACTTGTTCCTAGTTTGGAGGTGTCTGATTTTAAAGAAACCGCTTCCTTTTTCAAGGCATCCACGCTCGCTTGAAGTTCCTTCACCTTGGCTTCGTAGTCTTGGTTGCTTTGTTTCATTTTTTCAAGCTCCTCAGCACATATTTTTTGCTGTGCCTCAAGGGCTTTGAACTTTTTTGAAGATACACAGGCTGATGCAAGAGCCAACAAAACAAAAAATAGAACGGACTTTTTCATACTTTGGATTTTTACAAAAATCAATCTTTCCTTGATTTAAAAACCGAGGGAGCTCTTGAGTTTTTAACACTCGTTCTTTAATTGCTTGGTCAATGTGGTTAACTTTGATACCTAATGTCAACTATCATCCTCATCTTAGAACTGCTTGCCTCCGTCCTTGGCGTGGTATATGTTATCCTAATCGCCAGGAAAAATGCCTTGGGTTGGCTTGCAGGGATTATTTCGTGTGCGCTATTTGCTGGTCTATGCATTGAATCAGACTTAATGAGTCAAGGCATCATTCAAGTGGTTAATGTCCTCCTGGGAATTTGGGGTTGGATGCAATGGAAAAAGCAAGTGATTCCTGTGAAATCATATCCTAAACTTGGTATTATTTTCCTTGCAGTTTTCCCAGTGATTTATGTTGGTTCTATCCTCTGTTTTCCCGGGTTAAGTTGGACCACTCAGTTAGATCAAATCGCTTTGATGTATTCTTTAGTAGCAACCGTACTAACGGTTCGAATGATTCAACAAAATTGGATGCTGTGGCTTGTAGTGAATGGCATTACAGCAATAACAGCCTGCTCGAACGAACTTTATTTCTATGCCGGCTTATCCGTTATATATTTTGGGGTTTCACTTTATGGGATGTATCAATGGAAAAAATAAGCCCACTCCCCTTTCGAATAGGGTTCACTGGCCCTGAATGCAGTGGGAAATCTACCCTGGCGCAATGGCTTTCAAACGAGCTCAACCTTCCCCTTGTCCAAGAATTTGCACGTACCTATTTAGTAGATAATCCGAACTATTCGCGAGAAGACTTATTCGCAATTGCATCAGGACAGTTTACCCAAAATCATCAACATGACCGTTGTGTTTGTGACACAGAAATGACCGTTATGCGCATTTGGGAACAAGTAAAATACGGAGGAATTTCAGCACATATTCAGGACTTAACATCGTCCGAATCGTACACCGTTTTGTTCTTGTGTAAACCCGATTTTCCCTGGGAATCAGATCCCTTGAGGGAACACCCTGAATTGAGAAATGAACTTTTCAATCTATACGTTCAAGATTTGAACTCAAGACAGATCGCTTTTCATGTTTTAGAGGGATCCTTTGACGCAAGAAAATCAAAAATTCTGAAGCTAATTCATCATTGATTCGGTATCTTTGCCTCTATGAAACGCCTCGTCTTTATTGCCCTGATCTTGGTCATTGCCATTCCAATTGCATACTTCATGGTTAACCAAGCCAACACCCCTACCTTACCCTTTATCAATCCTACCGATGTTCAACCTGAAATGGTTGATTCCAGCGTTCAACACATTGGTCGAAATCACAAAATTGGGTCCTTTGCTTTATTGGATGAACAAAACCAACGCATTACAGACAAGGTCATCGAAGGAAAGGTATTTGTTGCAGAGTATTTCTTTACCACCTGTGGTAGCATCTGTCCCATCATGAATGAGCAAATGCAACGCGTACAAGAACGGTTTAAAGGCGATAAAGCGTTTCAAATATTGAGCTTTACCGTAGACCCTGAGCATGATGGACCAAAAGAACTATTAGCGTATGCTACAAAACACAGCTACCAACCGGGTCAGTGGCATTTTATAACCGGTAAGAAAAAAGACCTTTATTCCTTAGCAAGGACCTCATTTTTTGTACTAAAACCTGCCGAAGCTGAAAATCTCGGGGACGCGGGAAGCGACTTTATACATACCAACAACTTTGTATTGGTTGACCAAGATCGTCATATCCGGGGTTATTACGATGGGACGAACCCATTAGACGTTGATCAGCTCATCTTGGATATTGAAAAATTACTCCATTCCAAGTAAAGAAAGCATATTTTTTGGTAATTTCAGCGAGTGAAACGGTACCGCATCTTAACCTGTATTTTTCTACTTTCATCGTGGGCCTTGTTGGGTCAATCCTATCAAGGTAAGCTTACCGTGCATACCAAGCCGGCAAAAGCCGCAGGCTGTGCCCCGCCAACCACCACTTCGTTTTTGGAATTAAACAATGTGCGGGCAATGATTCATACCGCTGGAAATTTATGGCAAATTCCGGGACAAAACTTCTCACAATACGAAGTTCCAAAGAATTCAGGGATCATGGCATTATTTACGGCTGCTTTGTGGCTTGGTGGAACCGATGTGAATAATCAGCTAAAGCTCGCCGCGTTGCGATATCGAAACGGACAAGATTATTGGACAGGCCCCTTATCGCAAGTTTTGGCAGAAACGAGTTATGAGGAATGTGACAAGTTTGACCGACACTTTATCAGTACAAAAGATGAAATCCGAGAATTTAATGCTTGGTTTGAGACGGGATTGGCTGATCAGCAATATGGCACAAACACGCAAGCAAGCTTATTTCCCAATTACCAAGTTCCCGAAATTGTAAAAACATGGCCAGCCCATGGAAATGTTTCCTTGGGACAAGACTATTATTTGGCTCCCTTTTATGACTTTAATGAGGATGGTCATTACGATTGGCATGATGGAGATTATCCATGGTACGATATTAAACAAGATAAGCAATGTAATATTGATCGCGATGTATCGCTTTATGGCGATAAGAACTTTTGGTGGATTATGAACGATAAGGGAAATATCCATACCGAAACTGGAGCGGATCCCATCGGAATGGAGATTCGGGCACAAGCCTTTGCCTTTGCTTCAAACGATGAAGTAAATAACATGACCTTTTACAACT
The DNA here is from genome assembly GCA_046081745.1 of Flavobacteriales bacterium. Lineage (GTDB taxonomy): Bacteria > Bacteroidota > Bacteroidia > Flavobacteriales_D > Crocinitomicaceae > UBA952. The sequence continues at coordinate 13,262 of JBJTWL010000191.1, forward strand.
ATGTGCTTATTAACCGAGGAACACAAACCTTATACAATACCTACTTTGGATTCTTTACCGATGGAGCCTTAGGCGACCCGTATGATGACTATGTAGGTTGCGATGTAATGCGGGGCTTAGGATATTATTACAACGGGGATAACTTTGATGGAGACAACTCTGGATTCAAAGGCTATGGATATTCGCCACCTGCAGTGGGGGTAGACTTTTTTGAAGGACCCTATCAAGATGATGACGGGATAGATAATGCGTATGGTATAGGATTGAACGAAGCGTTGAATGGTATTGGTTATGGCGATGGGATCATCGATAACGAACGGTTTGGAATGCGAAGGTTCCTATATTATTCGAACACCACCAACGGAGCCAATATCAATCAGACCGACCCGATTGCAGCCTCTGATTATTATAATTACCTCCGCGGATATTGGAAGGATGGAAGTAAATTTGTGTACGGCGGCAGTGGCCACATTTCTGATCCTGAAGCCGATCCAAATACACCCTGTGATTTTATGTTTCCGGGAACCTCCGATGTGATGGGTTGGGGAACTGGTGGAATAATAAAACCCAATTGGACTGAGCAAACGGCAAATAACACCCCAAATGATAGACGATTTGTAGAGAGCGCGGGCCCCTTTGTGTTGAAGCCGGGTGCAGTCAATAACATTACAGTGGGAGTTGTTTGGGCTCGTTCCAACGGTGGAGACCCCTTTACTTCCGTGGAATCCTTACGCCGTGCAGACGATAAAGCTCAAGCCTTATTTGAAAATTGCTTTAAAGTTATGGATGCCCCACATGCACCGGATTTAGAAATTCAAGAATTGAATAATGAACTCATTCTTTTCTTATCGAACCCTATCAACTCAAACAACTATCAAGAAAAATATCAGGAAAACGACCCCTTCATTGTCTCATCAAATCCCAACGCAGATAAAATATTCCGCTTTCAAGGATATCAAATTTTTCAATTAGTAAATAATCAAGTTGCACTTTCAGATTTAAACAACCCCTTAAAGTCTAGGTTGGTGGCTCAGTGTGACATCAAGGACAATGTTTCTCGGATTATCAATTTTGAATTTGATGAAGAATTAGGATTTAGTGTACCCAAGGAACGTGTTGATGGTGAAAACAAAGGGATTCGCCACAGCTTCCGGGTAACGAACGATTTATTCGCGCAGGGGCAATCAAAGTTGGTGAATTTCAAGAAATACTACTATATGGCGGTTTCCTATGCCTACAACAACTACGAAACCTACAATCCAAATGATCCCTTGAGCCTAAATGGACAAAAAATGCCCTACATCGCCAGTAGAAAAAGTGCCATGGGGGAGGTAAAAGTTATGGAAGGGGTGCCGCATAATCCAATGCCTGAAGCTGATGGTACCTACCAACAAATAAGTTATGGGTCTACGCCTCGAATTACCCGCCTTGATGGCTACGGTAATGGAAACCGTTCCTTAGAATTTACAGACGCTACCTTGAATACTATTTTGAATACTGGATTTATGGAGGAGCCCGAATACGAGTATGGCCAAGGT
>JBJTWL010000192.1:0-22942 GCA_046081745.1 Flavobacteriales bacterium
AAACTTGCCTTTTCTTGCAGGGACCGCCATGGCCTTTGGATTAACGGAAGAACAAGCCTTGGAAGCAATTACCATTAACTCATGCAAAATCATGGGCATTGATGAGCAATTCGGCAGCATTGACCTCGGTAAATCTGCCACAATCTTCGTGTCAAAAGGACCTGCCTTAGACATGACAACAAACCAAGTTACAACGATTGTGTTGAACGGTAAAATTCAATCTAGCTTGAATTTTCAAGAAGCCTTATATATGAAGTATAAGGCTAAATACAAGAACGAGTCTATGGATTAAAACGGTAGATCGTCTGATTCTTCGGAAGATGATTCTAACGGGCTCGGTGTGTTGCTTGTGCTAGAAATACCGAAATCACTCATTCCACTCGGCGCCGTAGAGGGTGCTTGACCCGAGGCGGGCTCAATTCGCCATGCTTCAATGGAATTGAAATACTTAATTTCTCCTTGAGGGCTGGTCCATTCACGTCCCCGAATGTTTATTGCAACATCGACCATATCGTTAACGTTGAATTGGTCTAGTAAACCACACTTGTCGCGAGTAGCTTGAAGTAGGATGTGTTGAGGATAATCGCTATCAAGCCCATCTGTAACTACGAATTCTCGCTTAGAGAATTTTTCAGTGACTTGTTGCGTTGGATGAATTAATTTGATTCGAACGTTTGTTAATTTTAGCTGATTCATTGTGTTCTGTTAATGATTAAAACTTAGAAGCGTTAACCACGCTTCGGTTAATTGATTTTTAATTAATAATTCTTTCGCGCGCTTGTGCAACGCTTGTTCCAAAGCGGTTGCGTCATCAACGTGCGTCATAAATAGGTCGCTCAATTCGGTGAGCTTGTATTCGTTTACTTCGGTTTCGTCAGGTAGTTGCTCTATTCCCGCTAATCGCGCCAAATCACTTACAGACAATACATTGCTGTTTGTTAAGTCGGAGGGAAGCGCATCATAGCCAATGCCACACGTGGTAATTGGTTTTTTAATTTCGAACATGCTGTTAGCGTCTGCGCGACAATACCAATCTCCACCCATCCGAGAAACAAGGTCTATTTTATGCGCGTCAATTTGATGGTGCTCATCTAGAATCGATTCATCGATGTGCATTTTTATTACCTCGCATAGTATTAAATTTCCAGCGCCTCCTTCCGTGCCGAGTTCAATGACCTGATTCACCTTACATTCAAACTGAACGGGCGATTCTTTAACTCGAAAAGGTTTGACCAAATCAGAAGGGATAGGAGTAAGACCAGCCTTTTCAAATTCACTGATTCCCGGGGCATACGGTGAACTTGCCAAACTCACTTGCTCAACAATGCCGTAGGTAACCACATTAATAACTACCTCAGGATGTGCCTTCACATTATTGTAGGTGTCCTTTACCGTATTGGTTCGTCCAGAACGAGCTGGTGAAAAAATCAATATGGGTGGATTAGCACTAAACACATTGAAAAAACTAAAGGGCGCTAAATTTTTTTCCCCCTGCGCATCAATCGTTGAAGCTAATGCAATAGGCCTTGGACCAACCGCTCCAAGTAAATAATGATGCAGTTTTTGCACCGTAATGTCTGAGGGAGATATTCCTAACATGAACAACAAAATTAACAACAAATTTGGGTCATTATCTACCTATTCAGGTTTGTTATTCACAATTTAATTTAATTTTACTCCCAGTATGAAGGCTCCCATTTTATTCTTTTTAACGTCCATTTATGTCTTGTCCTCCGCTGTATTTTGGGGTCAAAATTTAAAAGATGAGGATGGAAAAAAGCACGGAAAATGGGTTATTAAAGGAAAAGATAGACCAAAATCCGGCTATGCCTCTAATGCCATAATTGAGGAGGGTACTTACCATCACGGCAGAAAAACCGGAGTATGGATTAAATATAACAAGGATGGAAAGACGGTTAAGTTAAAAGGTAATTATGTCAATAACCGACCCAATGGAAATTATACACGCTATTTTTCGAATGGTAAGGTAAAAGAAAAAGGATCTTTTGGAGACAATTCGTATTCCGGTGAATTAGTGCGTTACCATGAAAATGGAAACATTGCCTACCAAGCCACATTTGATGACGACGGGAAAGAATCAGGAACTGTCAAACATTTTTATGAGAATGGCCAATTAGAAGCCTCTTATGGCCTCAAAAAAGGAAAGGTGGAAGGGCTTTACACGCAATACAATGAAGATGGTACCGTGCGTTTGTCATGCAAGTTTAGTGGTGGTAAAGTAACCGAGACGGTTAAAAAACAAGCGGTAAAAGCGAAAGATGCGCATACCGAACCTGAGTCGAATGAGCCGCCGCCAGTGTTGACAAATCCAATTACAAAAGGAGTAACCTTCTTCTCCGAAGGGTACAATAAAGTGTACAATGAAAACGATGAAATTTGGTTGGATGGTAATTTTAAGGCAGGTCAATTGTATGACGGAAAGGTCTACATCTATTCAGAGGATGGAATATTAAAAAAAATAAAAATATACAAGGAGGGAAAATTCCACTCTTATGGACAACTTTAAACGTAGATTATTATGAAAGCATATGTATTTCCTGGGCAAGGTGCCCAATTTAGTGGAATGGGAAAGGAGTTATTTGAAGCGAGTGATGCAGCACGCAATTTGTTTAATCGTGCAAATGAAGTGCTTGGTTTTGATATTTCTTCGATTATGTTTGAAGGTTCAGAGGAAGCCCTCAAACAAACTAAGGTTACGCAACCGGCAATCTTCATTCACTCAACGATTCTCGCAGCATGCCTTGGGGATACCTTCAAGCCGGATATGGTTGCAGGGCACTCGCTGGGTGAGTTTTCTGCCCTTGTAGCCAATCAAACACTGAGTTTTGAAGATGGTTTGCGTTTGGTGAGTGCACGAGCAACAGCCATGCAAAAAGCATGCGAATATACGCCATCAACGATGGCAGCAATTCTAGGTTTGGAAGATCAGCAGGTTGAAGAAATTTGCAGTAATATTGAGGGCGTGGTCGTTCCTGCGAATTACAATTGCCCCGGACAATTAGTTATTTCAGGGGAATTAATGGCAGTAGAAGAGGCCTGTAAGCAACTAACGGAAGCAGGAGCCAAACGTGCTTTGATGTTACAGGTAGGGGGTGCATTTCACTCACCACTCATGGAACCAGCACGTGCTGAATTGGCCTCCGCGATTGAGGCTACCCAGTTTAATACCCCGATTTGTCCGGTTTATCAAAATGTGAATGCGCTTCCGGTAACTGACCCTGCCTTGATAAAAGCAAATTTATTATTGCAACTTACAGCCCCTGTTAAATGGACTCAAATCATGCATACCATGAATGATCATGGTCTTTCTGAAGTTATTGAAGTAGGGCCGGGTAAAGTACTTCAGGGCTTATTTAAAAAGATTAACCGCGAATTGCCGGTTTCTTCTGCAAGTATTGGTTAGGTTTATTCTTTTTTTTCGTTACCTTACTAATCAAAATTTAGAATTCATGAGAATAACCCTAACCCTCGTTGCAAGTATTTTAATGTCACATTTCTTTTCACAAACCGCCTTTGGTGATGCCATTGGAACTGTATTGGATGCAGATTCAAAACAACCGATGGAATACGTAAAAGCGTTTATCCTGGATCAAGGTAAAAAATATCAAGCGATTACCGATAAAGATGGGCGTTTTAGAATTTCAGCGATACCCGCAGGTGAGTACCACGTATTCTTGGTGTTTGGTAGAGATACTTCTCAAAATTTTCTTGTAGATATTCCAATTGAATCTTATGGAAATATTGGTTCAGTTGAATTCAAGCCCAAAGGAGTAATCAAAGATGAAATTGTGGTTAAAGAACGATTGCGATTAAGAATGGGGGAACTACCAACGCCTGAATTAACGGAAAAAGACATAAAACACAACCCGAATAAATTTAGTGTGGCAACCATGGCAACGCAAATGTCCTCTGAAATTAAAATGGCAGATGATGGAGAGTTGATGTTTCGCGGCGCTAGAAAAGGGGATATGATATATGTGTTGGATGGCGTTAAGTTGCAGGATGTATATAACGTACCCAGCTGTTCCATTAATCGAATGATGGTTTATACCGGCGGATTGCCAGCAAAATATGGAGATACCTTAGGCGGGGCCATTGTGGTAGAAACTTATGGGTATTTTGATTTGCTACGACAGCGAGCAAATTAATACTGGATCTTCCAAAGAAATAGTCCACTCGCAGGGACCGATAAAGCTGCCTCTTGGCGGCTTTTTTTTGCAAGAATATCTTGAATCGAGGATGGGGGAATATTTCCAAGGCCAACTTCCAGTAAAGTGCCCACCATCGCTCTAACCATGTTCCGCAAAAAGCGATTTGCACTTACTTCAAAAACATAACCTTCATTGGTTTCTTCCCATGAAGCACTGAATACCTCACACAGGGTTGTTTTTACATCCGTATCTCCTTTTGCAAATGAGGCGAAGTCCTGTTGTCCGATTAAATATGCGCATGCTTGGTTCATGGCATCTACCGATATTGATCGCTCATAAACCCAGCAAAAACGGTCATTAAAGGGTGATTTTTCTTTGGCTAAAAAATAACGGTAGGTTCGTTTTTTAGCGTCAAAACGTGCATGAAGTTGTGTGTAATATGCGTTAATAATTTTTATGTCGTTTGGCAGCATTTTATTCAACTTATACCGCAATTCAGACAGGTTTATTATGGGCAGCTCGGTATGAAAGAAATATTGGTTGGCATGTACCCCAGTATCCGTTCTGCCACATCCTACAATACTGATAGGTTGGTTCCCATTAAGTTTACTTAGCGCTTCTTCAATGGTGCCTTGAATGGTAGAGGCATTGGGTTGAATTTGCCATCCACTATACCTAGTCCCATCATACGATATTTCACAAAAGAAACGACTGTTTTCCATACGGCAAAGTTCTATATTTTTTAGATAAGCAACGCTACGTTAAGTGGCTCGTTTAAGTTTTTTGAAGATAAGCACTATAATTTTGATTATTAATGTAACTTTACGAGGCGATAGATAGTATAACTTTTTGACTTATTTCTACTCAATGACAGGGAGAATTCTCGGATTTATTTTACTTTTAATCTCAACTCAAGTATACCTAGGTCAGTGCTTGACGGCCCCTTTTATTGATTCTTTAGATCAACCAACGTGTTCTAATCAGTACGGTGTAATCTATCTTTCCGGTCTTCCAAGTACAGGTTGGACCATTAATTCAATCCCTTCCGGATTTACCCAATCAGGTGTTGGTGCTATCGCTGCAATTTCTGGATTAACCCCGGGAACAGCCTTCTCATTTCAGTATCTGAATACCGTTGCAGGCTGTACTTCACCAGCAACATCCAGCGTAAACATCAACCTTGTTCCTAGCGTGCCAGCTACGCCCATTGCTGGAATGGTTACTCAGCCAACGTGTATCGTAGCCACAGGCGCAGTAGCAATTTCAAATTTACCAAGCACCGGCGGATGGACCATTACTGCACATGGCAATGCACCTGCAACAACCTTCACACAGAACGGAATAGGAGTTACCGCATCATTTACAGGGCTTCCGGTAAATTCATATTCATTTTCGGTAACGAACCTAAACAACGGTTGTGTTTCCGCTAATTCGAATACTGTTTTTGTTAACAATCCTATTCCTCCAGCGGCACCAGTGATTGATTCGGTAGATAACCCCACGTGTTTCTCTGCCCAAGGAATCGCCTTTTTAAGTGGGCTTCCCATGTCAGGAACGTGGACTTTGATTATTAATCCCGGTGGAACAAGCCAAACAGGAACCGGAACAACTACATCTGTTGTGGGCTTAAATCCTGCAACGAATTACACCTTTATTGTAGTGAATGCAGCGAGCTGCTCTTCAGCGGTAAGTAACGTTGCCGCAATTAATGCCGCGCTATCCATCCCAACAGTACCGGTTGCTACACTTACACAACCTTCTTGTCCCCTTCCTACCGGCATGCTTACTGTGACATCGCCGATTGGTCCAGGATATACCTATTCATTGAATAGCGGAACACCGCAGGCAAGCACTTCTTTTATGAGTTTAGCAGGAGGGAATTATACCCTTTCGGTCACTTCGTTAAGCTCAGGTTGTACCACAACCAATCCGACCACCTACGTGCTCAATCCTACCCCTCAGCCTCCGGCTATCAGCATCAGTTTTGTAAATAATGTAACGTGTTTCGGGGCATCAAACGGTTCGGCAGCGGTGCAAGTTGATTCTTTAGGGACACCACCCTTTGTATTTTCTTGGTCACCGGTGGCTGTTTCAAACGATACCGTTACTGGATTATCACCCGGAAGCTATAACATTGTTGTTGTGGATGCTGCGAATTGTGTTGTGGTGCAAGGAATTACAATCACGGAACCATCAGCCTTGACCATAATCGCGGATTCAACTCCAGTAAATTGTGCAACAGGAGTTCTTGGCACAATGGATGTTACCGTGAATGGAGGTACTGGCCCATATGCTTACTTATGGCAGCCTATAAACGAAATAACAGATAGTATTTCAGGGCTCAACATTGGGAACTATTCAGTGACCGTCAGTGATGCAAATGGCTGTCAAATTTCGGCATCAGGCACGATTGGAATTGTGAATGCGCTTCCCATTACTGTAATTCCAGCAGATACGGTAATCAACCCTTCAACATCGTTTATTGCGAATGCTTATGGAGGCACTGTGTATTCTTGGACTCCATCAGATGGCTTGTCTTGCGATAATTGTGTAAATCCTTCAGTAGCTCCAGATTCAAGTGTGGTATATTATTTACAAGTCTCAGACAACAATGGATGTCAAGGAGAGGATTCAATGGTGGTTACCGTAAAATTACTTTGTGGAGAGTTTTTTGTACCAACGATTTTTAGTCCAAATGGAACCGGACCTTCTGAAAATAATACCTTGAAAGTATTCGGAAAGAGTGTCTGTGTGAAAGATTTCGGGTTTGTGATTTACGACCGTTGGGGGCAAAAGGTTTATGAATCAACGAACATTAATAAAGAATGGGATGGCTTTTATAAAGGAAGACCAGCTCAAGAAGGCAATTATGTATTCGATTTGAATATACAATTGTATGATGATACGATACTTCATAAATCGGGAAGTTTAACATTGGTACGATAATGCGGATACGAATAATATATTTCACAGCTACCTTGTTTGCTTGTATGCTTCAATTCAACGCTACATTTGCGCAAGACGTTCATTTTTCTCAAACTGATGTTTCTCCGCTTACCTTAAATCCAGCATTGGCTGGCGCGAATGCTTCGTTTCAAGGAATTGCGATGTACAGAGGTCAATACGGAAGTTTTGCTTCTCCTTTTCAAACATTTTTCGCATCGATGGATGGCCGCTTAACGGCGGCACTTAAGAACGCTAATGGGATTCTTGGAGCAGGCTTAGTTTTCTATAATGATCGCATGGGAGATGGTTATTTTACGCAGAGTAATATTGGTTTTAACTTCTCATACAGCCAAAAGATTACCCGATTCAGTAGGGTAGCCTTAGGATTGAATTCTACCTTTGGACAGTGTGTTACAAATCCAGCATCAGGTCAATGGGGATCACAATATGATGGAAACGCATTTAACCCCTTGCTGCCTAATGGAGAGCCGTTTTATGAACAAAACTTTTCATATTTTGATCTTGGTGTTGGAGCGGTTTATTCATTTCAAACAGACATAGGTAAAATTACGAATGAGGCCGACAAAGGATTTAATGTGGGGTTTGCGGCTTATCACGTCAATAATCCGAGGTATTCATTTTATAATTCAAGCATTCAAACGCTTCCAGTCCGCTATGCAGGATTCGTTAACGCTAATATTGGGATCATAGCCACAAGCGGAATTTTACAACCCGCTTTGTATTACCAACGTCAACGAAAGTCAAATGAAGTACTTTACGGAGTTAGCTATAAGCAAATCATTCGAAAGGCATCTTGGGAAACAGATAACATCAAAGAAGTAGCATTTAGCTTGGGTATCTTTAGCCGACTCAAAGACGCAATCGTAGTGCGGTCTTCCGTTTTTTATGGGCCGTTTTCAGCGGGTTTTGCCTATGACATTAATGTTTCTAGGTTATCGCTTGTTTCTAACTTTAAAGGAGGATTTGAGACCTTTGTTAGATACAACCTAGATAATGTCAATCGGAAGAAGGTTCGAGTAAATTAGGACTATTTCGTGAAGGGGAATTCAGTCCCACTTAAATCAACCGTATACAGATCAAACGAAAAGTAGCCTTCCTTTTCAGCAAGCGAGGCAAATACTGCTTTTTTACTGGATGAATTATACCTAAAATGGGTGTCATGGTTTACGGAATTTACTTCCGGACCTAAATTAATTGGAGTCGACCATACACCGTTTTCATTGATGCAATAAAAGATATCATATCCACCATAACCAGGCAATTCATCACTGCTGAAAAACAAGTATTTTCCATCTGCACTTACAGATGGTGTAGTCTCGTTGCCAAGGCTATTAATCTGTTTTGGAAGTACTACAACCTCTCCAAAGGTGGATTCAGTCCGAGTACACATGAATAAATCTAATCCAGAAACGTCTGAATTTCGATCGGAAACAAAAATCAAGAAATCACCTGTTTCAGCACCTTCAGTGCTGGTTGCACTGCCTTCAAAAAAATCAGTATTCAATCCTTTCTTTTTGATGAGTGTTGGGGCCTCCCATACAAAAGGGGTTTCGCTTGTAATCTCGAACAGATCTGATCCTTTCGTGGTTTTTTCTGTCATTGAAGTATTAACGGTTAGCAAGGCATAGGTTCCGTTTGAATTGACATAATTTAGCGCATCAAAGCCTGCCGTATTAATGTTTTTAAAGAACTCATAATCAATTTCATAATCAGCCGTAATTGGATTCCATTGCGCTTTGTATATATCTTCAAAATACTTTGAATCATCTGGGTCTGAAGTTTCCCCAGTAGTTTCTGGTCTTCGTGCCGTAAAGAACAATGTTTCTCCATTGACTAATATAGGAGCATATTCATCCTCTAAAGAGTTTAATTGTATGGATAAGGGTTTTCTGAGTGAAGTATATCCGCGCTTTTTAGCCTGAATCATCAGTTCGCATTGTTCAATGTATAAGGTGATTCCATACGATTTCGCCATTTTATTTCCCATGAGAATGGCACATTTTTTAAAGGCTGTGATGGCTTTATCAACATTATCAAGCCTGTGATTTATCTTCCCCGTAAGTTCATAAAATGCCGCGTCGCCTTCTTCGTTTTCTGGCATGTTGCGTACCGCATTGTTGATGTAATTTTCTGCCGTATAATAACTGTTAAGTTCATAATGGCATGAAGCCATCCAATAATTTAACTTCCAAGCGTCTGGGTCTAGTGCCTCTGCGCGCTTAAAGGATTCTAATGCCTCATTCAATCTGCCTGCATTAAATGTTTCAATTCCCTTATTGAGTAGGCGATTGTAGTTTGCCTTTTCAGTAGTGGTTAATTTGGTTTGACCATTAACAAGAATGATAAGCATCACACTGGTTAAACTCATAATTAGTTGTTTCATATTCCGAATTTAATAGTTTCATAGGCTTGGACGTTTAAAAATTTTCGATTATTCTTCACATTTTATTGTTCATCGTTAGAATACAATCGATGGATGAATGGATTTTAATAATTTCGTACTTCATTAATATCCATAGCATGTCAATTTTTCGCCTTACTTGTGCCCACCTAAATGAGTTGTTCTCCTCTGAATTAGCCAATGAAAAACATCAGGGTGAAGAGACTCCTGATAATCACAAGTATCATTGGGAGGATGAATTAGAAGTACGAGACATTGCATCACATGAGCTTAATGAGGATGGGGTATATGTACTCAAAGGCGAACATCCTACACTAGGGAATTTTGCCTATGATGTTCCAGGAGTATTTTTGCTTACCATCGGGCGTACCGATGGGAGTCAAGTGCAATTTGCCGTTTCTAAGCAATTGATTCAGGAAGTAATTCGAAAAGAGTTTACATGGGGAGTACATGTACTCATCGAATTGAAAGATAATGAACCTTTTGCTAACCCCATAACCGGAATTTATATCGCAAATCATGATTTTCCGAATCAACTCATAGGGAATGCTACGGATTAAAAACCTATCTGTCACGCTGAACGATGAGCGGTTAATTCTGGATGGAATAAATGCCGTTTTTCAACCGAATGAAGTCTATGGAATTGCCGGTAAAAGTGGTGTTGGAAAATCTACCCTATTAAAAACAATTTCGGGATTTATGGATGCCTCATCAGGACAGGTTTTGTTGAACGATAAGGTCTTGCCTCGAGCATCTCAACGCTTAATTCCTGGGCATCCAGAAATGGCCTTAGTTGCTCAAGATTATAAGTTGGATTTATACCATACCTGCACTGAAAACATACGCGAAGTAATATTGAATTGGGAACCTACAAAACGTGAACAACGCGTTCGATATCTACTTAAATTACTGGAATTGGAAACGGTGGCAGATTCAAGGGCTAATACTTTGTCTGGAGGCGAACAACAGCGATTGGCCTTGGCCCGAGCCCTTGCACATCGACCTTCTTGGCTTCTGTTAGATGAACCTTTTTCGCATCTTGATGCCGTATTGAAAGCACGATTAATTAATATGTTATTGGCCTTAAAAGAAAAGGAACAATTGTGTATAATCCTAGTTTCCCATGATGCCCAAGACATGTTGGGTATTTGTAAGCATATGGCCTTTTTAACCAAAGGAAAATTGTCGAAGTTTTTTGATCCGATGGAACGCTATTGGAATTTAAAAAATCTCCAAGAAGCACGATGGTTTGGTGAAGTAAATTCCATTACATGGAATGATAGAAAAATTCGATTTCGTCCGAGCGCCTATTCGATACAAGCCAAAGGCCTACCACTGAGCCTCAACCGTTGTTTTTTTAATGGAACCGTGTTTATTCATTACTTTTATACTTCCGATAAAGAGTTGGTGGTTCTTCACAGCCTCGTAGAGTTGCCAGCCCATTTGGAAATCATTCCGAATCATGAACAATAAACCCAATATTAAACTGGTTCAAGTGCTTAGAAATGCCATTGCTGAGTTCTTTGAAGAAGGTGCTTTTTTTCACGGGGCAGCCTTAGCATATTACACCTTATTCGCGCTGATCCCATTGCTTTATTTAACCTTGATTAGTTTCGGAAAAATATTCGGTCAAGACATTTGTATTAATGCAATTACCTCTATTTTCGAAAAGAACATTGGCATTCAGGATATTTCTATGTTTACAGGGTATCTCAAGAATTTAAACAATCAATCAAAGTCGATTACCTTAAATGTAGTGATGATTATTGCCTTGCTCTATTCGTGCTCGGCCTTTATGGTTTCCTTAAAATATAGCATCAATGATTTCTTTAACATTCAGAAGAAAAAAAGAGAAAAGCTCAACGTATTAATGGACCTTCTTAAATTTCGTTTTTTATCCTTGGCGTACTTGGCCTTGTTTGCACTCTTAATCATGATGTCATATTTTATTCAAGTATTTGCCTTTAGTATTATGGAAAACTGGCTCTCATCTACCTTGGGAAATGTTCATATTGGGTTCATTATATTTCATCATTTGTTTTCAATCCTAATGAACTTGTTGTTGATTGCATTCATTTTTAAGTTCGTACATGATGGTTTTATTTCATGGAAATTAGCGCTGAAAGGTGCATTATTAACATCCCTTTTGTTATTCATAAGCCAATTGATCATTAAGTATTACCTGCAGCATTATTTTTTCTTGGGTAGGGGGGATGTGGTCGGATCCATGTTCATTTTGATGGCGTGGGTGTTTTATTCGGCGCAGGTCATTTTTTTCGGGGCAAAGTTTACTTACGTTTATGGTAAAGCCCATCATGACGCCCCTCAATAGCGAATTTTAAGGATTTAAATATAATTCATGCTACCCTTTAGATGATTCACCCGTTTTTGGGATCTTTAATGATCAACGAATCTTTAAAAGAACGCGGGGGGCTTCCGAACTTCGATTTTCGCATCCCTAAACAAGGATGACGTATTTCGGATGCTCAGTAAAAAACTTTTGTTTCCACCGATTGGCGTCCAGAAAAAACTCAATGCCCAACAATGCATGTTTCGATTCAGGGCCAAATTCATATTCGTAATTCGTTGTGTCTGTAAGTCAAGATTAACGTTTCCGGATAAATTCCATCGCTTTGTAAATGTAACATCGCCGCTCAAGGCCAGTGTTTGAATGGTTTTAAATGGATCTGGATTAGTTAGGGTCTTATTCGTATTGGCAACAATACTGTACACATGCGCCACATTGATTTTCCATGGAATATCAAAGTATATGGCCTGTTCAGGATGTAATGCAAAATAGGTGTAATCTGAATTCCACTGTTGTTGTATTTCATCCTTTTTCTGTTCGATTATGGCATTGCTCTTTTTAGAGGTGATGGTAAAGGTGGTATTCAGTCCTACAGATAAGAATCGACCTAATCCTTGGCTCGAATTCCAAGCATATGTGCCAATCGCCTTCCCCGTGCTGTCATTCCAACCGTACAAACTATAACTTCCGTTTGCAACAAAATTCATCCATTTGAAGGGACTAATTCGCAAGTTCAACGATAAATCAGAAAGGTTCATGGAGTCTTTTAAGAAATCCATATTTCCATTGATCGAAAATTGATCAATAATTCGTGTTTTTCGGTATCCGGTAAGGGTGTCTTTTGATGACTTCATTTTTAATTCTAAACTGTTATTGACACCGAATGTTAAAAACGAAGAAGCTTGTGTGTTACCTACCGCATAGATACTTCGCTCAAAAGGCGAATACGTAATTGCGCTCTGATTTGCTCCAACATTAGCAGTAATTAAAGAATTCAATTTTGGAACATATCTATACCCTACAGATGGCGTCATAAGATGCCTCAAAATTGGTTTATTTTTACCTACAAATCGATAATAACTGTAAATTACAGTGGTAGCATTGGCACTAAAATTCAATTCGTTGGCCATGGCTCCCTTTCTCAAGGTATCGATTACGGTGCTGTTGCTTAGCACATCATAATTCTTTTCAATTTGCTGAAAATTTATTTTGTTTCCATACGACAAGGTAGGTGTAATTTTAACCGCATTCTGAAATAACCCAACCGTTGTTTGAATCCCAACCCCTTGATTAATTCCGTTAAAAAACGATTGACCAATACCGGTATAATCGAAAGGACTTATTAAAGAATCCCCAAAAGTGCCCTTGTTTTGTGTTTCCAAATTGTAGGTTAATCCAATCCGTTGTATGGATCGAGCAAGTTCAGTCTTAGGCATTGGAATAAGTCGTTTAAATGGGAATATCCGCGTCACATTCACATTCAATATCGGTGAAACTAAGGCCATGTTGTTGGCAAGGGAATTTTGCCTCATGGAGATTTTTGTCCCCATTGTGATCGGCTTTCCGGGAAATAAGCGGGTTAAATTAACGTCGGAATTGAATGAATTCGTAAAATAATCTGGGTTGATAGGGTCGGGATTGTTTTTGGCCGTATTGTCTGAAATAAAATTCACATTGGCATTAAAATTCCAGAACGGATTTGATTTTTGCTGCTTGTTGTGAGACCATGCAAACGTGAATTTATTATTCTTTGAATAACTTGGGAATCCATTATTAAACTGTTGAAATCCAATTCCGATCCGCCCGGTATACCCATAGCGTTTTGCATAATCTAATTCATTTCTTAATCCCCAACTACCGCGACTGTATAAGTTCCCATAAAAACTGGTTTGAATTCGTTCATTGATGGGAATGAAATAGCCTAAATTCTGTATACCAAATCCGTAGTTGGATGTTGGGATAAATTCAGGAAATAGTAATCCTTTCGTGCGTTCTTTTTGTTGAGGAATAAACGCAAAAGGCAAGCCAATGGGAGTAGGGATGCCACTAATCCACAGATTCATTGGTCCCGCAACGATGCGTTTTTCAGGGACAACCACTCCTTTGCTCAATAGGAAATGATAGTGCGGCTCCGCTTGGTCGCAGGTGGTTAAAACCCCTTTTTTTAAATGAATTTGATCGGAAGGATAGCGTTTTGCTTCTCCCATATTGAAATACAATTCGTCTTGCTGGATTTGAAGCGCTTCAATGTACACTTTTTGAGTTTCTGTATTCATGCGCATTCGTTTACAGGTCATCGTTTCACCCGACTCAACGAACACGGGGAATTCAACCGCATTACTGTCCGTGTCTACTATATAACTCGCCTCTACTTCATGACGTTCGAAATCCAAGATGATTGCTCCCGCAGTAAGCTTACTTGTCAGTGTTTCAACATATGCTCCACCATACAAAAAGGCTTTTTTGGAGGTGAAGTCATAATAGGATGAATCACGCGCACCATACTTGATGATTTCATCAATTTGTTCATCATCCGAATAAACTGTATCTGAAATAGGTCCTTGTGCGTTTAATGAAAAACACATTATTAACATTCCAACGAAGAAAAATAGCCAAGGTGGCATAACTTTCGCTTGAATCCTGAACTTAAATTTGAAACATATCATGGAACGTATCGCAAAATTACCAAAAAAAGCGCTGATTCTGAGGAACGCAATTTGCGCAATTATCGTGTTCAACCTCTTTGGATTAATCCCCTTCGCTCAAAAGAGTGTTGAGTCCCCTAAATTAAAGACCGTAGTTATTGATGCCGGACATGGAGGCAAGGATCCCGGTTGTCACGGAGGATATGCCCACGAAAAAGATGTATGCTTATCCATGGCGTTGAAATTAGGAAAACTGATTAGTGAAAAGTATCCTTCAATTACCGTAAAATATACCCGTGAAACGGATGTGTTTGTTGAGCTAATCGAACGTGCGAACATCGCGAATCGCGCGAACGCCGACTTGTTTATTTGTATACATGCCAACGCGGGCTCTTCGGCCGCCTATGGAACAGAAACGTATGTGCTTGGTCTACATCGTACGGAATCACAACAAAAAGTAATGGAGCGGGAGAATTCAATTATCTCCTTGGAAGAGGATAAAGGGGCTAAATATAAGTCCTTTGATTTGACTCCCGATGCTATGATTGCTATCCAATTACAGCAAAATGTGAACCTGAATAATGCGATTAAGTTTGCAGGATTTTTACAGTCCGAATTCAAGACCATTGGACGATATGATCGAGGCGTTAAACAAGCTGGATTTTTGGTGCTTTATAAAACGGCCATGCCCAGTGTGTTGATTGAAACTGGGTTTTTAACCAATCCAAATGAGGAAGGGTTTATTGGTAAACCGGAAGGTCAAGAAAAAATGGCCAACGCCATGCTAAAAGCCTTCGTTAAATATAAAAATGATTTCGAAGGAAAGACCTTGGCTGAGGACCATGTGATAACTCCCGTAACCAATGATCCAAAACCAACTCCAATCACTGTAATTGATACCACTACCGCTGTTGAGACGCCGTCCAAAGAAGTATTTTTTAGCGTTCAAATTGTTTCTTCCGCCGAAAAGTTAACCCTGGATTCAGAAAAATTTAAAGGTGTCCCTGTGAAAGAATACACGCAAGATAACCTCTATAAATACTACACTGGGATCTTTATTAAAGACCTAGATGGAGCCAAAAAACATAAGGTATCCATGCAGGAAAAAGGGTTTTCCAGTGCTTTTGTTATTGCTTTCTCGAATGGAGAACGCATCAGTATCGAAAAAGCAATTAAATTAGCAGAAAAATAGATTTTGAAAATTTCAAAAGAAATAAAAGCGGGGTTCATTGCTGTAAGTGCCATTATTCTCTTGGTAATCGGTATTAATTTTCTGAAAGGGTATAGCCTTCTTGGGGGAGACGACACGTTTTACGCCTATTTTCCAAATTCAGGACAAGTCATGGTTTCGGGAAATGTGACATTAAACGGAGTGATTATTGGGAAAATTTTAGACATACAAAATGTTCCTACCAACCCAGAAAATCGTCGTGTAAAAATCAAGTTTAGTGTAAGCGAGTCCGACATCGAATTACCAAAAGGTACGGTAATAGAATTGGGATCATTAGACCTTCTTACCAAAGGACTGATCGTAAATTTTCCTAACCGAATTAAATCAGGGAATTATCGATCTGGGGATGAAATACCAGGCAAAATGTCTACCGATATGTTTTCACAGGTGAAACAATATGCAGATCCTATTTCTCAGAAACTTCAATCCCTCATTTTGCATATCGATGGCATGGTCAATTCACTTTCTGGGGTCTTTGATGAAAATGGATCAAATGATATTACAGCCAGCATTAAAGAGTTGCGCATTACCATCAAGAAAATAGGGGATTTGTCCTCGGAAATCCAAGGGTTTGTTGGGCAAGAAAAAGCACAGTTTTCGAAAATCATGAATCACGTTGAGAGCATCACATCCAACCTAAAAAAGAGCAGTGATGAGGTTTCGGCTATTATTGGAAATACTAAAAAAATATCAGATGATATGGTTACTGCAGATTTCAAGGGAACAATTTTAGAAGCACAAACCACCTTGAAAAAATTCAATTTTATGTTGGAGGATGTGAACAAAGGAAACGGAACTCTGGGTAAACTGGTGCATGACGAGAAGCTGTATAATGAATTGGTAGAAACCAACAATGAGCTCCAAGAATTGGTAGATGACCTGCAGGCACACCCTGAACGTTATGTTCATTTATCGGTTATTGGAGGTAAATCTAAAGGCATACAGCTTACCGGAAAACAAGAAGGAAAATTAAAGAAATGGTTGGATACAATTCCGGATTAATGCTATGATTTCGCACGTGATATTTGTTGTTTTAGCGCTCTTTTCTTTGGGACTTTTTTCATGGAAAATGAAATCCATCATAAAGCAAATCAAGTTGGGACGGCCCGCCCCGCGATCGGATCGACAAGGCGAGCGAATTAAAACCATGTTGCTTGTGGCTTTTGGTCAGAAAAAGATGTTTAATCGCCCAGTTCCTGCCATCCTTCATTTCATTTTTTACGTGGCCTTTATCATTACCCAAGTCGAATTGATTGAGGTGTTCATTGATGGGTTTTCAGGGTCACATCGGTTTTTTTATCATGCGGGATTGGGTGGCTTTTATACCTTCGTAATCAGTTCAATTGAAGTACTTTCCGTACTTACGTTTGTTGCTACATTAATTTTCTTTGCGCGAAGAAACCTGATCAAGCTGCCACGGTTCACATCAACAGATCTTAACGGGTGGGCTAGGAATGATGCCAACCTAATTTTGCTGTTTGAATTACTGCTCATTGTCTTTATTTTTATGATGAATAGCGCGGATGAGGCGGATAAATTATTGCGTGCTAATGTTGGGTACGGATTTGCCGTTAGTCAATTCCTTAGCCCCTTATTTTTTGGTCGAATTAACAACCTCGATGTACTCCATATTATTTCCGCTATCGGTTGGTGGGGGCATCTTGTTATGGTATTTTTATTTTTAAATTACTTGCCCTATTCAAAACACCTTCATATACTTTTTGCCTTTCCAAATACCTATTTCTCGAACTTGAATCCAAAAGGGAAGTTCAATAACATGGAGGCCGTAGAAGCAGAAGTTAAGTTAATGCTTGATCCTTCCGCTGACCCCTATGCAGCGTCTCCAACCACTGAGGCACCTCAACGCTTTGGAGCCAAGGACGCAAATGACCTTACTTGGAAGCAATTACTGGATGCATATTCGTGTACAGAATGCGGACGATGCACCTCTGTATGTCCAGCAAATCAAACAGGGAAATTACTCTCTCCAAGGAAAATCATGATGGATACCCGAGATCGACTCGCTGAAATTGGATCCAATGATTTTGATTTGAACGACGGTAAAGCATTGCTGGGGGATTATATTACATCCGAAGAGCTGTGGGCCTGTACGAGTTGCAATGCCTGCGTGCAAGAATGTCCCGTCAATATTGATCCCTTGAGTATCATCGTTGATCTGCGCAGATTCTTGGTGATGGAGGAGTCAAAAGTTCCAACTGAACTTACAGGAATGTTGACGAATATTGAGAATAATGGTGCACCATGGCAGTTCTCTCCTGCTGATCGAATGAAATGGACCGAAGAAAATTAAACGGATGAATTTGAAAGTTCCAACAATGGCTGAAATGATGGCCGCGGGTGAAATTCCCGATGTGTTGTTTTGGGTAGGTTGTGCCGGAAGCTTTGATGATCGTGCCAAAAAAATCACCAAAGCGATTGCTAAAATTCTTACTCATTGTAAGGTAAAGTACGCGGTACTAGGTACCGAGGAATCATGCACCGGAGACCCTGCACGTCGAGCTGGAAATGAGTTTACCTTTCAGATGCAAGCTCAAATGAACATTCAAGTTCTGAATGGATATGAGGTGAAGCGAATTGTTACTGGCTGTCCTCATTGTTTCAATACCCTTAAAAATGAATATCCAGAGTTAGGCGGGACCTATGAAGTTCTTCATCATACCCAATTGATTCAAGATTTGATTAATACAGGCAAGTTGTCCTTAACCGATGGCGCCACCTTTAAAGGAAAAAAAATCACCTTTCACGACCCGTGTTATTTAGGGCGAGCGAATGATGTCTACGAAGCGCCACGTGAACTCATTGAGAAATTAGACGGGGAGTTAGTTGAAATGAAACGTTGTAAAACCAATGGACTCTGTTGCGGTGCAGGAGGGGCACAAATGTTTAAGGAGGCTGAAAAGGGAAACAAAGAAATTAACATTGAGCGTACTGAAGATGTAATCGATGCTGACGCGCATATCGTTGCTACAGGGTGCCCGTTTTGCAATACGATGATGACAGACGGTGTAAAGAATTTTAATAAGGAAGAAGTTATTCAAGTACTGGATGTGGCAGAATTGATTGCTCAGGCCGCTGATTTATAGCTAGAAGATGGATCAAAGAACGTGGGTGTTTATTGCAAATCGCATGATGAGTGATCATGAAGTAGAGGCCATACAAGAGGCTTTATCTCATTTTGTGTCATCATGGAAAACCCATGGTACCCCAATTCAAGCAAACGGATTTTGCGTTGAAAAAGCAGTTGTTGTGATCGCCGCTAACGAGTCAGAAGTTCAAGCTTCAGGCTGTTCTATTGATAAAATTAATCAATTAATTCATACCCTTGGGACTTCCCTCGGCATTGATTTTTTTAATCGCTTTAATGTGCTAAATCGAACGGATGATGGTCATTGGGCCATTGAACGTTATTCGCCACAGAATGCAAATACATGCATTAATGCTAACATCATTTCCTTAAATGAACTCAATCAACTTCTCATAAAATAGCAAATCGTAACATTTATACCATGAAGCAAATTATTCATTCCATGCTCGTTATCATTATGGGGTCCTATGCAATGGCACAAGGCTATAAAACAGCCATTGGTTTAAAAGGTGGATATCCAGGGTATGGTTCAATTAGCGCAAAACACTATTTAAGTTCCGTAAATGCGGTTGAAGGAAATATTGGAACAGGAACTTACGGATTGTGGTTGCAGGGATTGTACGAGTGGAACCATGATTTACCTACGGATGGGTTGAATTGGTATGTAGGGGTTGGTCCAAATATTGGGATCCAATCCAGTAAATTGATGAATGGAAGCACCTTTTATTTTTCGGGCTCAGGGCTCCTAGGCATTGAGTATACATTTCGAAATATTCCACTTAACCTCGCCTTGGATTCTGGGCCAATTATTCAAGTTATTCCAAACCTTGGTTTTGGTTGGGGCGGTGGATTGGCCGTTCGATATGCTGTCAAATAAAAGCTTGTTAAACTATTATAATCTCACAGCAACTCCCTTGGTATTTACTATCTTTAAGTAAAAATTAGTGAGATGGAATATGCGTGGATAAAAACGGACCCGGCTTGTCCGAATTTAGTGGAACAGTTATCAAAAGAAGTAAAAATAAGCCCCTTAATAGCTTCCTTGTTAGTACAACGGGGAGTAACTACCTATAAAGAAGCTGAACGGTTTTTTCGCCCTAAATTAAGTCATGTCAATGACCCCTTCTTATTTGCTCATATGCAAGAAGCCGTTGATTTGATAAATCATGCTATAGCAGCACAAAAACAAATTCGATTATTTGGTGATTATGATGTGGATGGTACCACCGCGGTGGCCATACTGATGAACGCACTACGCAACAGAGTAGCATTCATTGATTATTACATTCCAGATCGTTATACGGAAGGATACGGACTGAGTCAGGCTGGGGTAGAGGCAGCAATTGCAGATAACGTTGATATGCTTATCACCCTAGATTGTGGGGTACGATCCGTAGAACTCATTCAATCCTTGAAAGCGCATCACATTCAAGTGATTGTTTGCGACCACCACGAACCCGGAGAAATATTACCTCCAGCCATTATCCTCGATCCCAAAGTTCCTTCGGATAACTATCCGTTTCAGGGCCTTTCAGGGGCAGGAGTGGGCGTAAAGTTGTTAGAAGCATTATTTACAACGAACGATTGGCCTTTGGAGGAACTCTATGAGAATTTAGACCTATTGGCATTGAGCATCGCTGCAGATATTGTACCTGTAACCGATGAAAATCGAGTGTATGCATTTTATGGATTGAAACAGATTAACGAGGCCCCAAGGCCTGCATTTAAAAAGATGCTGATTTCTGCGAATCGTTCGGGAA
Source organism: Flavobacteriales bacterium (assembly GCA_046081745.1). Classification (GTDB taxonomy): domain Bacteria; phylum Bacteroidota; class Bacteroidia; order Flavobacteriales_D; family Crocinitomicaceae; genus UBA952. The sequence continues at coordinate 20,591 of JBJTWL010000192.1, forward strand.
CCGTCAAATTAAATGACCTCGTATTTGGCATTGCCCCACGTATTAATGCGGCCGGTAGGATTCGTTCCGGCAGAACGGCAGTAGCCTGTATGCTCAATCCAGTTCATGAAGACTTAGATGCCTTGATTGAAGAAATTGAAATAGACAATCTAACGCGCAGAAGGTTAGATCAACAAATAACAGAGGAAGCATTGGCTATGTTGGCAAATGAGCCGGCGGATCGATCCGTGAATGTATTGCATGCATCCCATTGGCATAAAGGCGTTGTTGGTATTGTCGCTTCACGGGTGATTGAAACATACCCCCTTCCAACAATTATCTTAACCGAACATCAAGGAGTACTCTCTGGCTCGGCACGGACGGTGGGCAGCTTTGATATTCATAAGGCACTTACTCAGTGTGAATCACTGTTAATTCAATTTGGAGGACATCAACATGCTGCCGGGTTATCAATGCACCCAGAGAACGTTGAGGGTTTTAAGCGCGCATTAAATGAGCTTGCTGCGACATATTTCGAATCTAATCCCCGAACACCAATAATCACCTATGATGCATCAATAACATTAGATGATATTTTCTTAGGAGAGTCACCGCATTCAATCCCCAAGCTGGTGCGTATTTTAGATGCGTTTGAACCCCATGGACCTGGAAATCAAAAGCCGGTGTTTCACTCCTCCGCGTTGTTTGCTACCCAATCAAAACTATTAAAATCGCTGCATTTAAAATTAACACTCACCCAACAAAACCAACGTATTTATTTAAATGCCATTGGATTTAATATGAAAGAGAAGGAAGAATTAACCTTAACTGGATTGTCTTTTGCTGCCTTATATACCCTTGAGATAAACGAATACAACAACCGCTCTTCTGTACAATTGGTTTTGAAAGACCTCCAAGGGTGATTTAATTCGTAACCTTCTCTCATTCAATTCCGTAAGTGTGTCCGCCTTCGGGCAACAACAACACTAAACCTTACGCTATGAATTGGATTTCAATCTGGAAAATCACCACAGTATTTCTATTATTTGGAACTACCGTATTTGCTCAGCAAAACACCTATTGGTTTAAAGCAGATCCTTCGGTTTTTAAATCGGCGAAGTGGGAAGAAATCTCGAACCAATGGAACCTTAGTTTTCCGATGCAAGCCCTAAGCGCCAGCCGAAACCCTGAGCTGCTAAAAGTCTATGAAATTAAAGGCGATTGCGACTTGGTTGAATTTAAAACAGCATGTTCCGCCTTTGGTTCCAACATTTATAGCATCGAACGAGGACCTGAGTATCAGCCCTTGTTTGTTCCCAATGATATAAACAACCAACCAGGAATTTCGGATTATGCCTTAATGTTAATTAATGCACCTCAAGCATGGGATTTAACACAAGGAGATGACAGCGTGGTTATTGCCATAAGTGATCAGAATTTTGAAGTGGTACATCCAGATTTGGACGGGAAGTATATTCATTATGATGTGGGGAATACCTTGCCTACAACGCATGGAACCGCAGTGGCGATTACGGCTGCCGGAAAAACAAACAACGGCTATGGATTGAGTTCCATTGGCTTTAATACAAGCCTAGCGCTCTATAAAATGAATTTTAATGAAATCTTGTCAGCAAGTTATGCCGGAGCCGATGTCATTAATATTAGTTGGACCAGTGGGTGCTTTTTTAGCCAAATCGAACAGGATGTAATGGATGAGGTTGCCGAAAACGGATCATTCGTTGTTTCCTCTGCTGGAAATGGAAATACGTGTGGATTGCCTGATGCGCTTGTATATCCCGCATCGTATGAGCATGTATTCTCTGTGACTTCTGTTGGCCCAACGGATAATCATGAACAATGGATCGGAGACCCAAGCTCTACCCATAATCACAATGATTCGGTTGATTTGGCCGCTCCTGGATATGATGTGGCTGTTTCTCCTGCAAGTGGGTGGATGCTCAATGCGAATGGCACATCCTTCGCTGCGGCGTATGTCAGTGGTACCATTGCTTTAATGCTTTCCGCCAACAAATGCCTTTCTAATGTTCAAATTGAGCAAATCCTAAAAGCTACTGCAGCACCATTAAATACGATAAATCCTTCCTATGTGGGTAAGTTAGGTGCTGGACGCTTGGATGCGTATCAAGCGGTGTTGGCGGCATCAACTACATGGAACCCAATTACGCCTTCGTTCCTAATCACAGATTCTTGCCTTGCGCACGATGCATCGGCAACCCTTCTTATTCAGGGGGCTCAAGCACCTTTCGTTGTCGATTGGGGAAACAATGTGAGTGGTGTATATAATCCAAACCTGAGCACAAATACCTACACCGTGCACATTGAAGGCACGCATGGGTGTAGATTGGATACTTC
>JBJTWL010000193.1:0-21360 GCA_046081745.1 Flavobacteriales bacterium
CTCCAACATTGAAAGCTTGAGCGTGTGGACGAAATAATTTTACTTCTTTAATTCTTTTCTCATAACCTAACTCTAACACCATATGCCTTCCTTGCTGCAGACCTACAAATGGTCCGCTTTGAACTTTTTTAAATTCCATAGGTGGGGAATATTGAGAAATCAGTAGATGTGGAATCAATAAGACTAATATCAGATATTTCATAGGGTAAATTTAAATGGTTTTAAGCGTGTTTAACCGGATTAAGACGAACATTTTTTATAAGTTTGAACATGTTAAATCCCTTTGATGATTCTTATTTTATGCGGCAGGCACTGTTAGAGGCAGAAAAAGCCATGGTTGACGGAGAGGTGCCTGTTGGTGCAGTAGTGGTTGCCGGTAACCAAATTATTGGACGGGGACATAACTTAACGGAAAAACTACATGATGTTACGGCACATGCAGAGATACAAGCCTTGACCGCAGCGGCAAATTACTTAGGGGCAAAATACCTAAAAGAGTGCTCCTTGTATGTAACCTTGGAACCTTGTCCGATGTGTGCTGGTGCCTTATACTGGAGTCAAATTGGAAAAATTATTTTTGGTGCATCGGATATAAAACGTGGTGCCATGCGTTACAACCCCTCCCTATTTCATCCAAATACTTCAATAATTAGTGGTATTGAAGATGTGGCATGTGCAACGCTTTTACGTACTTTTTTTGAAGCCAAAAGATAACAAAGGCCCTCGCGATTGTGTATATTTGTGAAAGAATTTAGAAAACATGAAAATTAATGCACAACACGCCCCTAAGCCAGTAGGTCTATATCCACATGCTAGACGAGTGGGTAACTTGTTGTTTCTTTCGGGTGTTGGACCTCGCGTTGCTGGGTCAGATGCCACCGACTCTATGGTTCCTGGATTATCGTTGGATAAAAATGGGAATTACCTAGCCTTTGATTTTGAAGCGCAATGTAGGAGCGTATTTGAAAATGTGCGATTAATCCTTGAAGCCTCCGGCTCCAGTTGGAATGAATTGGTTGATGTCACTGTTTTTCTAACCAATATGAAACGGGATTTTCATACCTACAATAGATTATATGCCGAATATTTCGCGACAAATCAACCCTGTAGAACCACGGTAGAAATCAATTCACTTCCTACGCCCATTTGTATTGAGTTAAAATGTATTGCGACCATAAACGATTAAATTATGACTGGTTTTATTCTGCGAATTTTTATAGCCCTGACGCTGCTTTTTGGAACTATAATTTTATTTTACACCGGATATTGGGGGTGGGGTCTCACCTCGGTTTTACCGCTTGCCTTGGTGATCTTTTCATTTTTCAGAAATGAACATGTCATTTTAGCACTAAACCAAATGCGGTTAGGAAATCAAGACAAGGCTAAAAGGTATATTAATAGAATTAAAGCTCCAGAATTTATGACTCGGCGTCAACATGCCTATGTGCTTTATTTAAAGGCCTTAATGAATGCACAAGAGATTGGGTTTGCTCAAAGTGAACAGTTATTGAGAAAAGCGTTGTCACTTGGTTTGCGAACGAATGAAGATAATGCAGTGGCTCGAATGCACTTAGCGGGGATTTGCGCACAAACAGGAAGAAGACCTGAGGCCAGTGCCTTGTTATCCGAGGCCAAGAAGTTCGATAAAAACGGCATGTTAAAAGATCAACTTAAAATGCTTCAAAGTCAACTTCAGGCTGTTCCTTCAAAAAATCAAATGCGCATGGCGCAAATGACGGGAGGGAGAAAGAAAATGCCAAAAATGCGATAATCCTTGAAAAACAGAATATTCGCCTCCCCCTGGGAAGACTATGAACTCATTGACGCGGGAAATGGATTGAAGCTTGAACGTTGGGGTAAATTTGTAACCATACGTCCAGATATTAACGCCTATTTTCAGCCGCAGCTATCAAAACCGGAGTGGGATAGAAAAGCACATTTTATTTTCAAAGAAGAGAAGGGGGTATTTGGAACTTGGATAAACAAACAAAACTTACCCCTCAATTGGAATATCAAGTTTAATGGAATCATACTCAGTGTATTTTTAAAAAACACGAAACATACGGGTATATTTCCGGAACAATCGCTTAATTGGAAAGCCATCCAAGAATATATCAGCTCGGATTCGTCTTTCTTAAATTTATTTGGTTACTCAGGTGCATCAAGTATGATGGCTCTTGCCAAACAAGCGCAAGTATTCCATGTTGATTCGTCAAAATCCGCCTTAACTTGGGCCAAAGAAAATGCACATTTAAACAAGTTCGATGGGTGTAAATTAGTATTAGAAGATGCTGTGTTGTTTATGGAACGGGAAATTAAACGGAAACACCAATACGAGCTCATTCAAATGGATCCGCCTGCTTGGGGGATTGGAACTAAGGGTAAAAAATGGCAATTGGAAAATCACATTGATGTACTAATGAGTTTAGCCGCTCAACTTTTAACACCGAACGGACAACTCATTGTCTCTACCTATTCTACTAAAATTACACCTATTACCCTGAAAGAAACCGCGGAAATATATTTCCCAAATCGCACATTTAGAACCGGTATGCTTGCTTCAAAATCGACTACCGGAAAAGTGCTAGATCACGGAAGCCTTTTGCACATTTTCTAGCTTATTTTCCCCCGTTAATGATTGATTTTGCGTTCGTTATCCAAACTTCAGGACCACCTTGTAGGTATCCCGTTGAACTTAATGGCGCTAAATTAAATTTATCTTCAACCTTACTCACATTAACAAACCAAACCGTTGGGTATCCCTGAACCCCAAATTGCTGCTGTAACAGCTGATTTTGGTCTTTAATGTTCTGAGGAAGAACCTTGTTTCTTGGAAAATCCAATTCCACCAGAATCACATCCGTTGATGCCCAGGTGGTAAATTGGGTCGTGTTGAATACTTCACGCTGGAGCCGATGACACCATCCACACCAATCACTACCAGTAAAAAACAACAACAAAGGTTTGTTTGCTTCAGTTGCAGCTTGAGAGGCTAAGGAAATATCTGTATACCAAGTAAGTGCAGTGGTGGTTTGAGACCATGTCACGAGGGTGCTCACTGTTAAGGCGATGGATAAAAATAACGTCTTCATAATACGAACATTAAAAATGATTTAATGCAAATATCAACTTAAAGCTTGCAATATTAGCAATTTAACAGCTATTTAACTTTTGACTTTCATAAAGGTAATTCTATTATATTCGCAAATAAACCTAAATTCATGAAAGTAATTTTATCCGTTTTTGTACTCATATTAAGTATGTTAATCCATGCTCAAACACAAAATGTTCGGGGAAAAGTAATGGACTCCGAAACCAGTTTTCCCTTGGCCGGAGCTAAGATTGAGATCGATTTGAAAGATGTAAATGGGGTAAATTATAGAGGCGTTACCGACGGTGAAGGTGAATTTAAAATTACCAATGTACCGGTTGGAAAATATGCATTGACAACTAAATGCGCCCAATACGAACCAAAGACACAAACGGTAGAAATTTCTTCAGGTAAAGAGTTAATTCTAAGCATTAGCCTTCAAGAATTAGTTACCAATAAGGAAGAAGTGGTAGTAACAGGACGTAAAAAAGGAGAAATAATTAATGAGTTGGCGGTTATTTCAGCGCAACAGTTCTCTGTAGAAGAAACCAACAGATACCCCGGGTCTCGTATGGACCCCGCTCGAATGGCCTCAAATTTTGCAGGAGTTCAGGGAGCAGATGACTCAAGAAATGACATTATTATTCGTGGGAACAGTCCATTGGGAGTAGTTTGGCGAGTAGAAGGGATTGACATTCCTAATCCGAACCACTTTGCCATTGCAGGAAGTTCTGGGGGACCTGTTTCCGTTTTAAACAATAAAATTTTAGGGAACTCAGATTTTTTGATGAGTGCGTTTCCCGCAGAGTATGGTAATAGCGTTTCAGGCGTTTTCGATTTAAAACTTCGCAGTGGAAACGACCAACGCCATGAATTTACAGGACAATTTGGATTTCTTGGGACAGAATTTCTAGCCGAAGGCCCGTTAAACAAAAAAGGAACTGCCTCTTTTCTGATGATGGGTAGGTATTCTACACTTTCTTTATTCAAGTCACTTGGAATTCAATTAGGTACTGATGCCATTCCGATATACGGAGACCTGGCTTTTAAATTTAATTTCAAACTCAGAAAGGGTGGAAATTTATCGTTTTGGGGAATGGGCGGAAAAAGTAATATTGCCATTATGATCTCTGAAAAAACAGAATATACCACTGATTTGTATGGAGAAGGGGATCGAGATCAATACTTTGGGACGTCTATGGGCGTTACCGGATTAACCTACAAAAAAGCAATTAACGAAAAAACATTTGTAAGTAGTACCCTTGCCCTTTCTCAAGAAGTACAGCACGCTTATCATGACTACCTAAAGCGAAGCTTAACTGTGAATGGGGCGGATACAAGTATTCAAATTGATTCCAAATACCAACTAATGGCTTACACATTTACAACGAATAAAATGTCAAGCTATACCGCTGTTAATCATAAAATCAACAAGCAACACCTCGTGAAATTCGGATACAATGCCGATTTGTTCATGATGAATATGAGAGATTCCGCCCTAGTGGATTATGATGACTCAACGCAATTTTTCACACGGTGGGATTATAAAGGTTCCTGCGTACTCATACAACCATTTATACAATGGAAATGGCGTATGTCTGACAATACCGACTTTACAGCCGGAATTCACAGCCAGTATTTTTCTATGAGCAATAGTTTAAGTCCGGCGGAACTTCGACTTGGTTTTAAACATAAATTCCCAGGGAACCAATCGGTGTTCGCTGGGGGAGGAATGCATAGCCAAATACAACCGCTTTATACCTATGTTGACAACCGTAAAGGAGTCGGTAATTTCTTTAACAAAGGGATGGATTTCACGAAAAGCATACATTCAGGCGTAGGATATGAAAAGTTCTTTAGCAAAGGATTCAGTATTCGCTCAGAGGCCTATTATCAGTATTTATATAATATCCCGGTTACTATAGCGCCAAGTTCATTTTCAATGATTAACATGGGAAGTGGTTTTACAAGAATCTTTGCCGATTCACTACAAAATACAGGAACCGGTTACAATTATGGATTGGAATTAACCGTACAAAAGTATTTTGATAAAAGCTTCTTTTTCTTGTTCTCAGGAACCTTATACGACTCGAAATATACGGGAAGTGATGGCGTATTACGAAACACATCGTACAATGGCGCTTATGTAGCTAACTTTCTCGCAGGAAAAGAATTTAATATTGGAAAAAGAAACATACTTGGAATTGGCACTAAAGTTACTACTGCTGGAGGCAAGCGTTATGGATTGGTTGACTTAGCTCGAACAAACCTGGAAAAAGACCTCATTTATCAGGATTCCATGTTTAATGAATTACAATTCAAAGACTATTTCCGATTGGATTTGAAAATCTCTTGGCGCATGAATGCCAAAGCAATGACCCATGAAATTGGCTTGGACTTAGTCAATCTATTAGGCACACGGAATATTTTGAGCTTAGCATATGCACCGTCCTTAGATCCCGCTGTTGTAAACAGTCCAACCTATCAGCCTGTTACACAAAAAAACCAACTCGGATTCTTGCCCATATTTTACTATAAAATAGATTTTAGGGCGGGGGGTAAAAGCAACTAAAAGTGAGGGCAATCGCAGTTTTTCTGTTTACCCAGAAAAAATACGGTTCCCACATTAATACTCATTTGACCCACCCACAGGGTTTGAGTAGCATGTTGTGTCGCGTCGGAAACATCCAAGCGCATGTTGTTTTGTAGAAGAACACCCGCCGACAGGTTAGGTAACACATAAAAATGTCTAAGAAATTCGATTCTAATTCCACCTTGAACCAATGCTGTAAATCCAGACATACCTGAGCGTTCGTTTTGATAAGCGGGTCCAAATATAAGGGCCGATGTGGTATGTAGGGCGCCAATTCCGAGGCCATAGGTCGCGTTTAATACAAACATTCGCGACTTGGTACGGTATAGATTCTGTAATAGGTTTAAGTTCAGGGAAATCGCCTTTGTACTATTCGATGCAAACCTAAAACCTATTGTATCCATTTCCACCGCGGATGAATTATAAGTTCCCTCGAGCCCACCTGTTAAATCAAATCCAGGCGTAATATACCCATCAATCACCAATTGCTGATTTGCTAATTGATATTGAAAATTATCAACTTTAAGTTGAACTTGAACACCACGTTTTACGGTATAGCCTAGAGCAAATCGATATTGACTTGATAACAAATTACCCAGGGTAGGTGTTGGCATTCCTTCATATGGCTGAGTAAATGTAGCCTTATTCAAGGCAAAGGAAAACTCATTACCCATCAAGGATAATGATGATTTAGCATATTGATTGTTCGAAAGACCGGCTTCCAATGACAAGTTCCCTTTAAACGCAGAATTGAATACGCTCTGTTGTGCGAATACGGCGCTAGAAGTCCATAAAAAAAGTACAAATAACCTCATCATGGCCTAATAATTTTTAACCATTCAGCTTGATCCATAATTTGTTCCAGCTTAAAGTGAACCTTATTTCCATTGCTTTTCCATTCAACCAGTCCAATACCCTCCGCGTAGTACGTATATGAAGGAAGCTCCATCACTTTCTCTGTTTTCGCGAACGGATTAAGCAAGGTGAATTTTGTAAAATCTTTATATTTAATCGCTTTCGTTTGTTCCCCCATGACATCCATAATAACGTTATCAGATAATATGTTACGCTTCAGCTCTTGTAAAATTAAGGTGGAGTCTAAAACCCCTTCGAACTTTGTTGAGAACCACGTTTGTTCACGTTTAGTCCATGGTAAATAGGTTGTTTTATATACAAAGGCCTTCGTTTTCTTCTGACTTCGATTTACCACCATATGATCTTGTATATTCAATGAATCCACATTGAAATTCAAGGCCTCAAGGATCCTTCCATCCGAGGCGTAACGTTCCACTACCACATGATGACCGAGTTGGTCTTTTACCGAATATATGCGGTGAAATTGCTCTTCAAGTCCCCCGACGATATCTCGATACACATAAATTTTTGGTTCGTCCAATATTGGATAAAAATAGGTTGCATAGGGATGTTTACTAGTAGGTACATTGGATGAACAAGCGCCAAGAAAAAATAGGAGCAAAAAGAAACTGAAAATAAAATAAATCCGCTTACACATTTTTAGTCATTTTAAGGTAACTCACTTCATCGTCTGTTAAGTGTCGAAACATGCCTCTAGGTAAATCCTTTTTGGTTAACCCTGCATACACAACCCGATCTAATTTAACCACTACATAACCTAAGGCTTCAAACATTCTTCGTACCACCCGGTTTTTACCAGAGTGGATTTCTATTCCTACTTCCCGAGAATTACCGCCATCTACATAAGAGGCTTGGTCTGCCCTTGATTTTCCATCTTCTAAATCAACACCACGTAATAAGCGATCAAAATCCTCTGTTTTAAAAGGTTTATTCAATTCTGCATGATAAATTTTCTTGGCTTGATATCTGGGATGTGTTAGTTTTTTTGCAAGGTCACCGTCGTTTGTAAACAACAGTAACCCCGTCGTTTCACGGTCCAATCTACCCACAGGATACACCCTCTCTCTACATGCAGATTTTACCAAAGACATGACCGTTTTTCTTCCTTGTGGATCGTCCATGGTAGTAATAAATCCTTTTGGTTTATTGAGTAATACATACCGCTTTTTTTCTGCATTGATCGTTTCACCATCGTATTGTACTACATCCGTAGGAGCAATCTTATGGCCCATTTCTGTAATAATAACTCCATTTACGGTAACAACTCCCGTTTGTATTAACACATCTGCTTCTCTACGAGAACAAACGCCCGCATTGGATAGGTATTTATTCAGTCGAATCTCATTTTCATTGAAGTTCGGTAGTGGATCTCCTTTTTTGACTTTAATTTTAAAATCAATATACTTTCGCTTATCACGAGCAGTTACCGATTTTTCACCTTCTGATTTCGTCGACTTAGTGGTTTTTGGGGTTTTTTCAAGCGACGGCTTACTTGGTTTTCCTGATTTCGTTGACTTGGATGCAACGGGTTTTGAAGATTTTCCCGATTTAGGAGCAGATTTTTTATTTGTGTTCATCGCGAGCAGTTTCTGCAAATGTACGTCAATAATTCAAGGCATTAAAATCCGGGGAATGCATCTTCCAAATGTACAATCTGTATTTCCTCTCCTTGCTTGATCACGCTTATGGCGTCCATTCTTACTTCAATAGGCTCCATAAATCTCTGAACATAGTGATTTATTCCAAGTAATAAATTTCGTTGCTTTTCACGGGTAATGGCATGAAAAGGTGTGGAAACTAGAATTCCAGCGCGTGTTTTTACTTCAATGGCTATAATTCGATTATCCTTTCTGGCAATGATATCAATTTCTACTTTTTTAAATCGATAATTCATTTCAAGAATTTGATAACCTGATTTAAGCAAATATTCTTTAGCTTGCTCTTCGCCCCATCGACCGAGTTCCAGAGTCACCCTAACGAATCAAATGGAAGAACCCATGCCCTGAAACTTGAGCACCAGAAACACCCGTTGCCTTGTAGGTATAGGTATATACCCCATCATTAGCCTCATTTCCATTGAAGGTTCCATCCCATGAAGGTTGTGCTAGGGTTAAATCGAGCCAGGTACCACTATACATGATCGACCCCCATCGGTTGAAAATGGTTAACTCAATTGAAACCACATTTTTATATTGTAAGGTAAAGAAATCGTTGGTTTGATCCCCATCCGGTGTAATAACATTCGGTGCTTCCACTTCCGGATACGGATAAATACAATTAGCGGGCACATTCACATTGGCACTGCCATTATAATTCAAGGCTTCAGGATCCGTACAATCACACACGTCTACAGGGATGGTGATAGACATAGAATCAATACAATTAACTCCTTGAGATACGACTAAAGTCACGGTGTAATTTTCGGGTAATTGTGTGACATATTGGGTGCTTTGAGGGTCCGTTGTTTGAACTACAGCTCCTTGTCCATTACCAAAATTCCATGCATACCCATTTCCGTTCGAACTGTTGTTTACAAAAACCACGTTTAACGGAGAACAGCCACCGGTGGGTGTAGTACTAAAATTAGCTACTGGAGGAGGAATCGTCCCTACAAAAACACTATCGCTAGCGGAGCAGACTTGGTCTGTAATGGTAAGGGTATACCATCCTCCGGCTAAATTTTGAATGTTCTGCCCAACTTGGCCAGTAGACCACACATACGAAACATTACCGGTTGTACCTGAAACAACCGCAGACAAGGTCCCTGTAGGAAGACAAGTGGCCTCGGTCATATTTATTGCATCAATTGCTATCGTTTGATTTACCGTGACGGTCGCGGTATCTGTTTGAGAAAAATTACATTGATCTACGGCGGTAATTAAGTACTGTGATACTCCATTTTGAGTAACATTTATGGTCAACGAATCATCCGTGGAAAGTACCGTTCCTCCCAACGTAGTCCACGTGAAATCGTAAGGTCCATATCCCCCAAATGCAGAAGCAGTCAATATGGAACTGCCAGGATAACACTGAATTAAAGGGTCAGTTTCCGTAATGTTTATTATTGGGCCATCTCCAATATAAATAGTCCCTTGAGAAGTGATCGTATCACCGCATGGATTAACAATAGATACCGTAATGGTTACTGATTCAAATCCTTCATTAAGGCCATCTAGAGTCGGCGTTAAGTTTAAAATCACCGTGTCTTGTCCCGGTAAAAATACAATTGGATTTATCATGTTGTTGTAATCCACCCCTTCAATTGCCGTTCCGTTAATGGAATAATTGATGATGAGGGTATCATTAGCCTGAGCCTCTGGACGAGTAAAGATAAAATCCGCATATGTACACCCTTCCACAATCGTTGTGTCTCCAGATACCGTGGCAACAGCAACGCTCACCGAGGCAGAAGAAAACGAACCTGCCTCTAAAAATACGCCAGAATCGTAGGCTTGGTCAAGCACATTCGCAATGGCAAACTTAATGTGATAGGTTTGATTACATTGAACACTTGCACTCGCGGTTAATTTAACAGTTGTTCCATCATATTCAATCGCATCTCCGTAGGTATCTTGAGGAAATTCATTGTACACATAATAAGGGGTATTGGTAACCCAATTCACATTGTTAATGGTAACAGGTGTGCCGCCCGGAATGATTGCAATGTTATCTCCCCCGTTGGGATACCCACCCAAGGTATATGGTCCTGAAATTCCAGGACCCCACAAGAAAATCCCAAAGGCATCATTAAAGCTCGATGGTGAAAATTCAGTGTATTCATCGGAACCAAACATGTAATTAAAAATCAATGTGTCTCCCGCTGGGATGAAATCAAATTCTAATACGACCCCATTCGTAACACTGCCATTGGCAATAGCATTCAATTCTGGGTCACCTGACACGGATTGCGAGGACCCCGGATTTGTTGTACTCCCTCCAATGTTTGGTCCAACTGCCCCAATTGCATCTCCTGTAGTTAAAACAATCCCACTAGACATCGGAAATGTTGCATTGGAATTTGTAAAGTATCCAATGTTTCCAAACGGCGTTGTAGCTAATCCCGGTGCGCCATTTATTGTAATATTTGAAGCAACCACACCGGCTCCCAATAACACACTGTTGACAAGTTGCTGAGGTGTTTGAGTTGGAGAAACAGTAATGGGCTGGGCGAACGAAAAGAACGGCAGCAACACAAGTGAAAAAAATAAAATATTGACAAATCGCATTTCTAGAGTTTTGTTAATGACCATGAATGCACAGGTAAAGTTGCACTCCAAGCAAATATAAGGTAGAATTTCTATTTCTGATTTAAGATTCGTTTCTCTATTTGTTTAAGCCTGTTCATTTCATCCTGATTTCCAAACGGAAACCCAGGATGTCTCGATGCGAAAAACAGGTTTTTTTTGGCATTTTTATGGCGATTCCAATAAAGCCAAGCAGGATAAACAAATTGCCGAATCGAAGTAGGGATCAGTCGCTTAATCCGCTTATTTCGATTTCGGATTCGATAAAAGTTCTTTGCGCTTGCAGCGGATAAATACTGCGCAATCTGTTTTCGAATTATAGCTTGGTGATCTTCAATGCTTGGTTGAATCTCAGCAAACACGCTTGAAACACCTGTAATGAAAGCCTCATATTGCCCTGTGTGTTTCGGATCGGAAACCAAAATATCAAGCCCAATGTTAGTTCCTGCAGAATTACTAATTAGCTCCCTAACGCAATAAAATACAGGCAGATATTTGTTTTTACCAAGCAATAAAGCCGTTAACCCAATATGGTATTCCAACAGATTCAAACTGCGAATCGCAGAATCGGCTGATCGAAACACTTGACAGAATGCGTTTTTTTGATATACGGAATAAAACAACTGAACACCCGGTTCCCAGTAAGATTCCATACGTTTCAAAGGTTCTTCAAAATCGATAGACTTTCCAATACGTTGAGTATACAAGGGTAAATAATATAACTCCTTACCAAGGTTATAATAGGCGATATAATTTCCTTGAACGGTGATGTAACTGGGATTAGCCGATAAAAAAGAAACCGCCTCCACTAAGGAATGTTCTACCAGAAAATCGTCGTCTGCGCTTAAAACTACATGATCTGATGTAAGGAACGGAAGAATTGCTTGTATTTTTTCTATGAAGAACGTGTTTGGGAAATGATGATATGATACTTGGTTGGGGATTTCACCATTAAATTTCTTTTCCGAACTATCGCAAACAAGGAGTTGAATTCCTTCAAATTGAGCATAATACGACATGGCTCTTGCCAAGTAGTTGGGTCGGTTTCTAGTAGGAATTACGACAGAAAGATTCATCTAACGAAATCCAGAAGTTAATGGGATTATACTTCTATTCAGGTTTTCATTGGTTAACAATACCTTGACTATCGATGCAATGTGCTCTAATTGAATCAAGGAGCCTTGAAACATTCTGTCCCGATGTTTCTGTAAGAAATCGGGTGTCATTTGGTTGAATACCGGAGAATTTTCAACCAGTCCGAGTGCGATTGCATTAAACCTCATGGATTGAAATTCATTCGCAAAACTGTTAATCAAGCCTTGAATGGCTGCCTTCGAGGCCGCATATCCTGGATCATAACTGCCTTTTTCGGCAGCTACCGAACTTAAAAAAATCACATTTGCAGATGGATGTAACCGCGGCATTAGATGTTTCAATAATAACACAGGCCCACTTATATTTACGGCAAGCATCTTAGAAAGATGTTCGAATGACGTTTCTTTTGTACTCAAAGAAGGGTTAATTCCTTGAGCAAATAAAACGGCATCAAACACAGGAAGGCCCGGGTCATTGCAAAACGTGCGGATATTGACCTCATTAGTAATGTCCAATTGCATACGGGTGACCCGAACCAAGGTTATGTCTTGCGTTGACAGATACGATTCAATTCCTTTCGCAATAAAACTATCCCCTCCTATGACAAGAACTTTCATTACTTTACGATTCGTGCACGAATTGCTCCTGCTCCTTTATTGACCAATTTTGATACTTCGCAAGTAGAAAATCCTACCAGGTTTGCAATGTCCATAAATTTCTGCTTAGTATATCCGTTCTTATGAAATTGTCCTTCCCCATTTTGATTGCCGAAAAAATGCGTTGTAATCATTCCCCATCGGTGCTCATACGATTTACCATGTCCGAAATAATGATCAACCGCCCCTGCTTGATAAAAGTTGGTAAATTCATCGTGTGCTTGTAAAAACGCTGCACATAGCCATTCCATATCTGGAGTTTCTACCACCAAGACGCCTCCCGGTTTCAAGACTCTGAAGCATTCTTTAAATAACTGTTCCTCATCCTTAAACGGAAGATGTTCAAACAAGTGCTCTGCTAATATCTCATCAGCACTGTTATCGGGATACGCTAAGTTTAAGATATCCATATTTATTACCCCTTCTCCCGTTACGTAACCATCAATATTAACATAACCGTCCTTAATGTTAGGACCGCATCCTAAATGCAATTTCAATTGTTCCATTATATTCTAAATCTTTTTTCTGTTTTTTTATGCTGCAAGGTGTGTTTAATCTCCAGTGCAACTTGAATGCACGTTGATATTTTCCCAGAAAGGATGGCAAAATAATTCTCAAATTGCTCATACACATACAATTCCGTTAAACGAGCATCGTCTGAATTTTTATGCACCACTCGTACCGTTTTGAATAAACTCGTATGTTTAACCGATGCTAAGAAGGGCATAAAGCGTGTTGCTTGTTGGTAAATCAAATCCTCCTGTAAGGGATTATCCGCGTTAAAGGTAGGATGCAATTCGGATAACACCCCTTGTTCTACGGAATGTGTTACGTGATACAGTAGAAACTTATTGGTTTGTTTGCCTTTAGGCATTACCGAACAAAATGGCCCATCCATAATGGTGAGTCCAAATGGATTGTGCTTAAATTCAAATTCTGGAATCAACACTTTTTCAAACAAAAGCGGCTTTAAGGGTACACCAAGCGCATGATTAATCTCATTGAAATCGGAATATGTGGCATTTATTACAACATCAAAATACTCTTTTCGTTGATTTATAATTAATTCATACCCTCCTCCACTATTTTTGGTGATTCCTTGAACCTCTTGACTCAGTCTAAGTTCAACCCCAGCGCTTACGAGGCCCTTTCCAACTTCATTCTTCAATATCTCATAATCGAATACGGGTTCGGGCACCTTAAAACTAGCCGCCAACGTATCACGGTTCAAAAAGTCATCTGATGGATATTCAAAATCATACCCAATTCCCACTTTATTACAAAAAGCAAGAAATTCATCAGGGGTGGTTTTACTGCCTTCTTTGGCAATGGCATAGTAATTTGGAAATTGATTTTCCACTGCTTTTCCGTAATTGAAAAGAAAGGACAAAAGTCCCTCTATGCTTTGTTCGGCAGTTTCAACACTTCGTAGGTAGTGGTACCCTAAGTGAATGCGGTTATGGTTCACCCGGGAAGCTTTTTGCATGAGATCATTTTCCCGTTCCACCAATTGCACTTCAAACCCAGCCCTTGCTAATTCAATCGCTGAGCAACAACCAAAAAGTCCTCCACCTATAACAATTACTTTCATTCGTTTAAACGCGCCTAAAGGTATGAAATAATGATAAGTTTTTGTAAGCCTTAATTTAATGACCCGGGGAAATAATGCTAACCACTTCGAAAGTTGTATCTTCGTGATATCTATTTTTCAATTCAAATGATAAAGACCAATTCATACATCGACGAGCATTTATCTCGATTTACAAATGAACTTATTGCGCTATTACGTATCCCGTCAGTCTCTGCAGATCCTGCTTTCAAAACAAGTGTACTTGACTGTGCAAACGAAGTTGCGTCACAACTTACTAGCATCGGTGTGGAGGCCGTAGAAGTTATTCCCACCAAAGGGCATCCGATTGTATATGGAGAAAAAATAATTAATCCCAACTTACCAACCATTTTGGTATATGGTCATTACGATGTTCAACCCGCAGATCCTATTGAACTATGGCACAGTCCAGCATTTGAACCGGTCATAAAAACCACAGATATTCATCCAGAAGGCGCTATTTTCGCAAGAGGAGCATGCGATGACAAGGGGCAGTTTTATATGCACGTAAAAGCGGTTGAGGCGATGCTCGCCAGTGGAGAGCTTCCTTGCAACGTTAAGTTCATGATTGAAGGAGAAGAAGAAATCGGAAGTGAGCATTTAGGATACTTTGTTAAGGAATACAAAGAAAAGCTTGCGGCAGACGTCATCTTAGTCTCTGATACAGGTATGATTGCGAACGATGTGCCTTCCGTTACCACCGGCCTTCGTGGATTAAGTTATGTTGAAGTTGAAGTTACCGGACCAAACCGAGATTTGCATTCCGGTTTATATGGTGGATGTGTAAAAAACCCTATCAACGCCTTATGTGAAATGATTGCCTCACTACATGATGAAAACGGAAAAATCACCGTTGACGGATTTTACGACAGCGTAGTGGAGATTTCAAGAGCAGATAGAGACGCCATGGCCCAAGCCCCGTTTTCTGAAGTAGCTTACAAAAAAGCACTAAACATCCAAGACACCTATGGTGAGAAAGGGTATACAACCCCTGAACGAGGATCGATACGTCCGACCTTAGATGTAAATGGGATTTGGGGAGGTTATATAGGTGAAGGGGCAAAAACAGTAATCGCCTCTCAGGCCTTTGCCAAAATTTCAATGCGATTGGTGCCTAATCAAGACCCAGAAGAGATCACCCAATTATTTCAATCCCACTTTGAACGAATTGCGCCTCAAGGTGTCACTGTAAAAGTAACCCCACACCATGGCGGTCAAGCGGCCGTAACCCCATTAGATTCCATTGGATATCGGGCGGCTGCACTCGCCTACAAAGAAACCTTTGGTAAAGAGGCAATTCCTGTTCGCAGTGGAGGAAGCATTCCCATTGTGGCCATGTTTGAACAAGAATTAGGATTAAAAACCATTTTAATGGGCTTTGGGCTTGACAGCGATGCGATTCATTCACCCAACGAACACTTTGGCTTGTTTAATTTTCGCATGGGGATTAAAACGATTCCTTACTTCTATAAACATTTTGTTGAACTCAGTAACGTATAAGTTTTGCTATCAAAAGACACCCCGAAAAAATTATTCCTGCTGGATGCCTATGCGCTGATATACAGGGCATATTTTGCGTTTGCTAAAAACCCGCGAGTGAACTCAAAGGGCCAAAATACCAGTGCAGCATTTGGTTTTACTAACGTGTTAATTGATGTAATCAAAACTGAAAAACCATCTCATTTGGCTGTAGTCTTTGATCCACCTGGAGGAAGCGAACACCGACAAACTGAATTCGAAGCCTACAAGGCCCATCGTGAAGAAATGCCGGAGGATATTCGATCCATGATTGAACCCATAAAGAATATCGTTCGAGCTTTCAATGTACCCATGATTGAAATTGCTGGGCATGAAGCAGATGATGTGATTGGTTCTATGGCAAAACTCGCTGAACAACGTGGGTATACTACGTATATGATGACGCCAGACAAGGATTATGGACAATTGGTAAGCGATACAACCTTCATTTACAAACCGGGACGTGGTGGAAATCCTCCGGAAATTCTTGGGGTGAAAGAAGTATGTGAAAAATTCGAAGTTGCGCATCCCTTGCAAGTCATAGATATCCTCGGACTTTGGGGTGATGCTTCAGACAATATACCAGGTATTCCAGGTATTGGAGAAAAAACAGCGAAACTACTCATTGCCAAATATGGAAGCGTTGAAAACATCATTGATCATGCCCATGAGTTAAAAGGAAAACAACAAGAAAACGTCATTCAATTTGCAGACCAAGGTCGCGTTTCTAAAATGTTAGCGACGATTCTAATCGATTTGACGGTTCCCTTTGATGAAGAACATTTAAGGTTATGTGACCCTAATCCTGACGCCATCCGAACTTTATTCACTGAATTAGAATTTAGAAACTTACTTAAAAAAGTCCTTGGGGAAGAATTAGTCTATGATAACGCCCCAGTCTTGTCTCTTAAAGCAAGTCCATCCGACCAGTTGGGCTTATTTGATGCAGCTGATTTAACCGGGGATGCGTCAGAGGAAGCTCCAAAAAACTATAAAACACTAGAGAGCGAAAAACCAGCCTATCACCTAATTAGCACTGCCATGGAACGCGCGGAGCTGTTGGATATTTTACTGGAACAGTCCAGTGTTTGCTTTGATACGGAAACAACCGGAATTGATTCTTTGCAGGCTCAACTGGTTGGATTTTCATTTTCATTTCGTGCAAAGGAAGCATTTTACATTCCCACCCCATTAAATGTGGAGGAGGCTCGATCGATCGTTTTAGAATTCCGAGCGCTCTTTGAGCATGAACAGATCGAAAAGGTTGGTCATAACATTAAATATGACCTTCAGGTATTAGCACGATACGGAATCGATATAAAGGGCCCTTTGTTCGATACCATGATTGCTCAATATTTAATTAATCCGGAGGCCAAACAAGGGATGGATTTCATGGCGCAATACTATTTAGGTTATCAGCCCATTTCCATTGAATCATTGATTGGTAAAAAAGGAAAAGGTCAGGGTAACATGGGTGATTTATCGGCAGAAGAGATTTACTTGTATGCCTGTGAGGATGCCGACATTACCATGCAATTAAAATCAGTTCTTACCCCAGAAATCGAAAAGCCGCATTTGAATCCTTTATTTTTCGATATGGAAATGCCGCTCGTTCGAGTATTAAGTCATATGGAAGAGGAAGGCATTGCCATTGATGTACCTGCACTCAAAACATACGGAAAAGAACTGGAAGAAACACTGGTAATCTTGCATGAAGAAATAATCTCATTAGCGGGAATCCCATTTAATCCTGATTCGCCCAAACAATTAGGAGATGTTTTATTTGACCACCTTAAGATTTCAAGTAAAGCAAAAAAAACAAAAACAGGGCAATATGCAACCTCAGAGGATATCCTACAAAAACATGAACAGGATCATCCCATTGTTTCTAAAATTTTAGAATATCGCCAACTACGAAAACTGAAAAGTACCTATGTAGACCCGCTACCTGATTTATGCAGTCCGAGGGACGGAAGGATTCATACCAGTTTTATGCAAACCGTAACGGCCACCGGACGCTTAAGTTCAAACAATCCGAATCTTCAAAACATTCCAATACGGACCGCAAAAGGACGGGAAATTAGACGCGCCTTTGTGCCTCGAAGTGCTGAATATCAAATCATGTCGGTTGACTACTCGCAGATTGAGTTGCGAATTATTGCTGCGCTCAGCGAAGACCCTTCCATGATAAAAGCGTTCAAAGAAGGACAAGACATCCATGCCGCCACGGCAGCAACTGTTTATAAGGTTCCTATTGAAAGCGTTACAAGGGAACAGCGTAGTGCAGCAAAAGCTGTAAACTTTGGTATAATTTACGGGCAATCGGCCTTTGGTCTTGCTCAGAATTTGGGCATATCTAGAACGGAAGCCAAAGGAATTATTGATGCCTATTTTGAACAATTCGGTACTATAAAGTCGTACATGGATCACGTAATTGCGTTTGCGCGAGAACACGGATACGTTGAAACCATCATGAAGCGCAGACGCTATTTGCCGGACATTAATTCAGCAAACGCCATGGTACGAGGATATGCCGAACGCAACGCGATTAATGCGCCCATCCAAGGTTCAGCAGCTGATATCATCAAAATGGCAATGATTTCGGTTGATAAAGCCTTGGACAAAAAAGACATGAAATCTAAAATGATTTTACAGGTGCATGATGAACTCCTGTTTGATGTACATGTAACCGAACAAGAAGAAATGAAACGCCTAGTAAAAGAAGCCATGGAAAAAGCGGTACATTTGGTGGTACCGATGGAAGTTGAAATGGAAATTGCTTCAAATTGGTTAAAAGCTCATTAACTATGAAAAATACCCTACTCCTATTTGCCTTGGTTATGTTGATTGCCGCCTGCAAAAAACCTCTCGTGGATTATCGTTCCAAGTATGTGGGAAGCTATGAGGTAATTTCGTATAACTCCAGTTGGGTGGGTGGTAGTTCCCAACAAGATACAGTAACCTATACATTGAATGTAAAACGATCCAAGGAAAGATACTATGTGGATTTTATAAGTCCCAACGGTTCAACCTCCTATCTCATGGAAACTGACGGAACCCTTCATTACGAGAGTAATGATTGGCATTATCAGGTAAATGGTGGGTTTATTGACGAAGATCACTTTCAACTTTCGGGGGGGTATTATGGTCTGGGTGGAGGAAATTCCTTTGAGGCACATGGTACAAAACAATAAAATTGCATGATTAAAAAACGAGGAGTAGCCATACTGGGCTCTACAGGATCCATTGGCACACAAGCGCTTGAGGTGATTGAGGCCTATCCGGAATTGTTTGATTTGCAAGTGATAACCGCAGGAAATAATGCGGACTTATTAATTGAACAAGCACGTAAGTTTAACCCAAATATGGTCGTCATTGTAGACGAAACGCAATACAGCAAAGTAAAGGAAGCTCTTTGGAATGAAGACATCCATGTATATTGTGGCGCGGAGGCCTTGTGCCAGGTGGTTCAATCCACTGATGTTGACGTAGTGCTCACGGCCTTAGTGGGATATGCGGGACTTAAGCCTACCATAGCCGCGATTGAGGCGAAAAAAGACATTGCCCTAGCCAATAAAGAAACGCTCGTTGTTGCTGGACAACTGATTGCACAATTGTCAAGGGCAAATGGGGTGAACATTTATCCGGTAGATTCAGAGCATTCAGCCATCTTTCAATGTTTGCCCGGTGAACAGATGAACCCAATTGAGAAAATCTATCTAACTGCATCCGGGGGTCCATTTAGAGGGTTTTCTATGGAACAATTAGCTCAGGTTTCAAAGGCACAAGCCTTAAAACATCCCAATTGGAGTATGGGTGCAAAAATCACAATTGATTCAGCTACGATGATGAATAAAGGCCTAGAAGTTATTGAGGCCAAATGGTTGTTTAACTTAAAGGCAGCGCAAATCGATGTAATAGTCCATCCACAAAGTATCGTGCATTCCTTGGTACAGTTCGAAGATGGTAGCATGAAAGCACAGATGGGATTACCTGACATGAAATTACCCATTCAATATGCACTTACTTATCCGTACCGAATACAAACAGATTACCCAAGGTTTAATTTCATGGATTACCCTACGCTTAGTTTTGAAAAGCCCGACCGTGAGACCTTCAAAAACTTGGATTTAGCGTATCAAGCGATGGAAAAAGATGGAAACATCCCATGTGCACTTAATGCAGCCAATGAAATCGCCGTACAAGCATTTCTAGACGAACGCATTGCTTTCCTAGACATCGCTCGAATCAATGAACATGTAATGAACCAAGTGGCGCATAGTTCAAAACCAAGCCTTGAAGATTATATTGCTACCGATTTGGAAGCGCGTCGCTTAGCAAGCGGTTTGATCCTAAGTTAATTCAATGCTACCTTAGCCATGAAAATCAATGTTCTGCTAATTGGCTTACTAACGGTGCTAAGCTCATGCCATCCGAAGACCGTTATCTATATTCAAAATCATTGGCCATATTGCGGTGGTAAATTACCGGAATCGAGCGAAGTGAACGGAAAAAATGAAGGGTTTTCAAATCACTCATTTCAAGTAACCGTAGGTGGAAAGAAAAAAATCATTCGAACCAATGAATTCGGATTTTGGAAAGGTCGCATAAATGTTAACGAAGAGGTTACGATCCAAGACATCGACAAAATATGTTCTTTAGAGGAACTAAAGACCAAGTACCCACTCCCTGCGAATAGCGGCACAACAGAAGAACCTATGTATGCGTATTTAACTCCTGAAGAATGGTCCTGGCGTTGCTCGTTGGATTATGTAAGCATCGGAGCGCTATACAGTAAAGAAAATATAAAAAGAAATGGAAAAATAGACACCTTAACGGTTGTCATAAATCGGACCTGCTTTACCGGAACCAATCCCATCATAAAATACATTGGACCTAAACCGAGGTAATCAGCATTTCTAGGGTAACGTATTCCTTCTCTATAAAATAATCAATTATTGCTTCTTTTAAAACGTGCTTTTGTTCTTTTTCACTTAAGGTTGGTAAGGATTGAACCAAGGTGAAATGCGGCCAGTTCTGGTCATCCCGATGCGAGAATTCATAATACCCCGCAGGCGCAAGTAAGGTGCAAATTGCCACATGCATGAGGTCCATCTTCTCTTGTTTAGAAAAAAAACTACAGAGATAATACATCTAATGAGATATTGTATAAAACAGAAGAATTATTAGATGCTGCATCTAATAGGTATAAAATGACGATACAAATTGCTAATAGGGCTAAGAGAAGACGTTATCAAGATATAGACTTAGTAGAAGATCTAAGAATTAAACCAATTAATAAGGCAATTTTAGAGATGGCTGATGAAATTAGTCAACTTGATATCGTAGGTGATTAATAAATCTTAGTTAAATCACTTTTGATTTAATTAATAAACAAAAAAGAAATTCCCTAATATTTTAAAACATGCTACAAGTTTTATTTGGTGATCCTAATGAAAAAAAAATTACGCGTTATACAGGGCTTGTTAATCAGATTAATTCGTTAAGTATAGATATTAGCAATCTAAGCGACAAAGATTTGCAATATAAGACTATAGATCTTACGAAAAAAATTAACGAATCTTCTGATTTTAAAGAAATACTACCTGAAGCCTTCGCACTTGTAAGAGAAGCTTCTTTTCGTGTTTTAGGATTGAAACATTTTGATGTTCAATTAA
>JBJTWL010000194.1:0-19187 GCA_046081745.1 Flavobacteriales bacterium
ACCAAAATGGTCCTTGGATCAAACTGAAACCTATGCGGCTTTAAATGCAGTGCAGGCCTTTATTGATAAGTACCCGGATTCTCCGTTGATAGACTCATGCAACAGTATTGTCGATGCCTTGTCGTATAAATTAGAATTCAAGGATTTCAATAAAGTGTTTCAGTACAGTAAGACCGAGAATTTTAAAGCAGCTTTGGCTTATGCCGATATATTTATGAGTAAATACCCTCTATCGATTCATGATGAAGAAGTGCAATTTCTGGCTGTGAAAAACGGATATTACTTGACGATTAACAGCATCGAGAGTAAAAAAAAGGAACGAGTTGAGGAAACTATAACAAGATATCGTAACTTTGTATCTGAATACCCTAATTCAGGTTATTTGAACGAGTTAAAGGCTTTACTCAAGTCTTGGCAGAATGATTACGAATTTTAATTAATATCCATGCAATACAAAAACGTCAACGCAGAAAAAACAACAGTGACCAGAGATGTTGTTAATTTGGAAGACAAAACAGGTAATCTTTACCAATCTATCGTAGCAGTTTCTAAGCGTTCTAATCAAATTAGTACGCAAATCAAAGAGGAGTTAACTCAAAAACTTCAGGAATTTGCTACCTCTTCAGACAGTTTAGAGGAGGTTTTTGAAAACCGTGAGCAAATTGAAATTTCTAAACATTACGAGAAAATGCCTAAATCCACGGCAATCGCAATGTCAGAATTATTAGAAGATAAAATCTATCTTAGAAAACCAGAGGAAGACGCAGAATAAGATGCGAATTCTAATAGGAATTACTGCTGGCATCGCTGCCTATAAAATTCCTTTATTAATCCGTAAATTTATTAAGGAAGGTGTCGAGGTACGTTGTATTATGACCCCAGATTCTACGGATTTTGTAAGTCCTTTAGTAGTATCCACCCTGTCGAAAAATCCAGTTGGTATTGAATTTTGGAATAAAGAAACTGGTTTTTGGAATAATCATGTAGCATACGGTGAGTGGGCAGATGTATTTTTAATTGCCCCTTGCACCGCGAACACCTTGACTAAATTGGCTCATGGAGCGTGTGACAATCTGTTAATGGCCACATACCTCTCTATGAGGAACAAAACGATCATTGCTCCGGCAATGGATTTAGAGATGTTCCAACATCCAACCGTTAAGCGTAATCTTGAACAAGTGATGCGTGATGGGGTATATGTTATCCCGCCTGAGCATGGTGAATTAGCGAGTGGATTAAATGGGGAAGGACGCTTAGCGGAACCTGAAACCCTATATGAAGAAGTAATGTCGCACCTTTCCCCGAAAAAGGATTTATTAAATGTTCAGGTTTTGGTGACTGCAGGGCCAACTTACGAGTCCATTGATCCTGTACGTTTTATCGGCAATCATTCTTCGGGAAAAATGGGTTTCGCCATTGCGGAGAATTTTGCAGCACGAGGCGCATGGGTGACTTTGATATCGGGGCCATCGATTTTGGAGTGTTCGCATGAACGCATTGAACGTATTCAAGTAACTTCTGCCTTAGAAATGTATGATGCCGTTAAAAACCATTGGCACCGTATGGAAGTTGGTGTTTTTGCCGCTGCCGTGGCTGATTATAGGCCGGCTGAGTTTTCTGATCAGAAAATTAAAAAGTCGAGTGATGAATTACACATTGAACTTGTAAAAAATCCAGATATTTTGTCATGGGCAGGATTAAACAAGTCGTCCATTCAACGCGTAATTGGATTTGCTTTAGAGACGAACAATGCCGAAGAACATGCGGCAGATAAACTGGTCCGTAAAAATGCCGATGCGATTGTGTTAAATGTTATGGAAGAAAATGAAAAGTGCTTTAATTCCGATACCAATAAAGTTCGTATCTTCGACGTTAATGGTCTAGCCCTTGAAATACCTCTTGCTTCAAAAACAAAGATTGCACAAGGTATTATTGATTTTATTACAACAATTCGAGTATGAAATATTTAATAGCATTCTTTATTGCATTGATGTTATCGCCGTTAATGGCTCAAGAACTGAATTGTAAGGTATCGATCATAAAAGAGGCGAGCCTTGAAGTGAACAGTACCGAATTAGAAATATTCAAAGAACTTGAGTTGGTATTAACCGAGTTGATGAATAATACGCAATGGACGAAAGATCAATTTAAAACGGAAGAACGAATTAATTGTAATGTTCAACTTCAAATCAATAAAATACCAACCCCAGGGACCTATGTAGGAGCGATTCAAATTCAGGCTTCTCGTCCCGTATTCAATTCAAATTACAATACCTTATTGTTTAATTTCAGGGATGAAGATTTGGCATTTTCGTACTCAAGAAATACCTTGATCACGTACACGGCCAACCAATACAGAGATAATTTATCATCGATCATGGCATTCTATGCATATTACATCTTGGGAATGGACTATGACTCCTTTTCTTCAAAAGGAGGGACTA
The DNA here is from genome assembly GCA_046081745.1 of Flavobacteriales bacterium. Classification (GTDB taxonomy): domain Bacteria; phylum Bacteroidota; class Bacteroidia; order Flavobacteriales_D; family Crocinitomicaceae; genus UBA952. Next base: position 2,445 of record JBJTWL010000194.1, read on the forward strand.
AGTTTTTTAATGAATGCCAACAAATTGTTTCCAATGCACAAAACTCGGGAGCTCCGGGATGGAAATCAAGTGAGCAAGGTAAACGGAATCGTTTTTGGTTAGTTGATAACATTCTTCAAGCAGCGTTTGAGCCGCTAAGAGAATGTAATTTCGCATATCATCGCAATGGTATGGACCAAATGTATGATGACAAGGTTAAAGGAAAAAAAGCGTTATATGAAGCACTTTCAAAACTAACGCCTGTGGTTCAGGTTAGACCAAATTCACCTAATGTGGTGAATTACCTTCTTTGTAAACGAGATGAATTAAAGAAAATTCTTTCAGATTCAGAATTGAAAGAAAAAACAGATTTTGTCACATTGCTCAAGCGAATTGATCCTTCAAATTCATCGAAATATCAAGAAATACTTGAGTAATGCTTGCGCGATTAATTATCCGGAATTTTGTACTGATTAACGAACTAACGTTAAATTTTAACTCCGGATATACGACCATTACAGGAGAGACCGGTTCAGGTAAATCAATTTTATTAAATGCATTAGGGTTAATCAAAGGAGATCGAGCTGATTTCAGTGTGATTGGACCTAGTGATTCAAGAAGCATCGTGGAGGCACATTTTAGCCTCACGCCAGACATTAAACAATGGCTGATAGAACGTTCATTTGAACTTTGGAATGACGTTATTTTACGCCGTGAAATACACAAGGATGGAAAATCCAGGGCATTTATAAATGATACTCCAGTAACCCTCCAAGACATGAAAATGTTAGGTGAAAAGCTATTTATCATTCATTCACAATATAATACCTTAGAACTTAAAAATCAGGAATATCAATTGTATATTTTGGATGCCCTTTCGGGTACTTTATCTGATTATAATGCCTACGCTAATGGATATTCTTCCTACATCAAACGAAAGAATGAGCTAGCACTTAAAATCCAAGAATTGAGTTCACTTGAGTCTAAAATGGATTATGAGCAATTCATCCTTACGGAGATTCAAGCCCTTAATCTCCATGAGCATAATTTTGATGAACTGGCAAATAATTTAGAACTCAAGGAAGAAAATCAATCCTTAATTGCTGATCTTACCTCGTTGATTTCAATCAGTGAAAGTCCAATTTTACAAGATTTATCGGGACTCACTAAGACCATTGAGCGGCATGAAGAACGAATCAACACGCTTCAAGAAATTAAAACAATCCTTCAAGAAATCACAGTACGCTTTGCAGAATTGAGTTATCTATCCAATAAGTCGCTTCATCAATTAGAGTCCTCTGATGATCAGGGTGAAACGATTTTGGAGCAAGTAGACGAATTTAATCGAATCCTCAATAAGCATCGCTTAACGACACAAGAAGCATTGTTGGATTTTCAACACGAACTAGAAGGTCGGGTGGGTGAATTGAATGATCTTAAAGCATTTATCGCAGCCGAAGAACGTGCAATTAAGGAACAAGAAACTTCCTTGATCGATGCGGCAGCAACATTGAATACGCTACGTAAAAAAGCGATACCGGCGATAAAAGAACAAATCGACGCAGGATTGAGCGGATTGAAATTGAGTGGTGCAGCGTTAATATTTAATCTAATCGAAAGTACAACGCTTAATTCACAGGGAATGATCACCCTGGAAATGTTGTTTTCTGCGAATAAAGGAATGCAACCAGTTCCAATTCAAAAAGCGGCAAGCGGCGGTGAATTATCAAGAGTGATGTTGCTCCTTCAACAATTGGTTTCTTCCAAATTAGCGATGCCTAGTATTTTATTTGATGAAATAGATACCGGTGTTTCAGGCGATGTAGCTGAGAAAATAGGTAAGTTATTGCAGGAGATGGGACGCGGGCGGCAATTGTTTGCGATTACCCATTTACCGCAAGTGGCGGCACAGGCTGAACATCACCTGGCAGTAAGAAAATCAGAAATAAATCAACGGATTGAAACATCGGTAATCGCATTAGAACCAGAAGATCGTGTTACGGAAATAGCGCGTTTAATGAGTGGTGAAGTGATTAATGATGCCGCTTTATTAAATGCGAGAAATTTATTGGAATCGAATGAAGTATGAGCATTTATTTACCCCCGTTCGTATTGAACAAATCAATCAAATTGATTCGTTTAAGCATGAATTTGGGTTCATTGGAAGCTGCTTCTCTGATCATATGTTTCAGCGTTTTAGGCATCATGGTCTCGGGGCATGGATAAGCCCTTTTGGCACCACGTATAACCCTATATCAATTGTTAATCAGCTTCTTGCATCACTTGACTTAGTGAATGACTTCAATTTAACCACCCAAGGGGGTCAATATTTTTATTGGGAGACCTCCCACAAAATAAGCGCTCAAAGTCCCGAGGAATTAAAGGGTTCGGTAGTTAAAATGAGGCTTGCTTCAAAATTAGCACTCCAAAACATGGATACTTTATTTATAACCTTGGGGTCTGCCTGGGCTTATGAATTAAAAGCAACCGGTTTAATCGTCGCTAATTGTCATAAAATTCCTGCTTCATTTTTTTCGAAAAGGTTATTAGGAATTACGGAAATCACGGATGCGTTGCATGAGCTGTTCACGCGTCTTAAACAGATAAATCCCTTCTTGAATATTGTATTAACGGTAAGTCCCGTTAAGCACCTTAGAGATGGTATCGTTGAGAATAGCCGGAGTAAAGCACGACTGATTGAGGCGTGTCATAGCATGGCTGAAAGTTCGCTTGGATGTTATTATTTCCCTGCCTATGAAATCTTGGTGGATGAGCTCAGAGATTACCGGTTTTATGAAAAGGATGGTGCGCATCCCACAGAATTCGCAATAGATATCGTTTTTAATGCCTTAAAAACCGCCATCTTCACCTCAAACCTTGAGGCTGTACTGTTGGAAATAGCTCGTATACGACACATGGAACAGCATCGGTTTACGGCTCAAAGCAATGCAGCAGATATTGAAAAACACCAAGGATTGATTGAATCGAGCAAAATGAGACTTAATGCTCATTATGAAATTCAATGGTAATTATTGCTTAATCAAACGAGTAGGGGAGTAACCCGCAGCCTTTATAAGATACATTCCTGACGCGAAAGATTCAAGCGATATCTCAGAATCAGTACCTGAATACATTAAACTACCCGTTGTACTAAAAATTTGAATAAATTCCGGCTGTTTCAAATGAATCAGATTTGAAGTTGGATTTGGATAAAAGGTAATGAATGGCAAGACAGGTTCTTGAATGCTGGTGTTATCTAAGGACCGAACTTCAATGTCATCGATGTATAATTTAAATCCATCGAAGGTTCTCAATACAAAAGCCACGTAAATCGTTGCATTATCATATCCCTGGGCGGTTAAATTTACCGATCTTGACGTCCATTCAAAATTTTCACCGGTTACAAACGCAATGGTATCTGTAAAACTAGTAGCTTGGTTATCCGTTGTAGAAAGCAATACAAGATAGGTATCCGGGTAGGAAGCATCTTGCGATTTAGCATTCCAAGTAAGATAATTCCCAAAGGAGCCCAAAGAAATGGCAGGAGTGATTAACCACCGATTAGCGGTATCTAGATTCTCAAAAAAAGAAGTGGATGCAGCCACCGTATCTTGCGCATTTTCTGGGTCTATCACACTAATCCAAGCGGCATTAAATTCTGAAACTTGAATATTCGGTGAATTCATATCTAAGTTTAACATAGAAAAATTTCCAGGAATTCCTTGTTGAAAGTCTGTACCAAAGATGACTGTACCTTGACCAAACGAATAAAAACTTAAAAAAAGCACCGTATAAAATAAGAACCGCATAGCGCAAAGGTAAGTTAATCTACTAAAAGTATGAGCACATCTTTAAATTCTTGATAAAACTCATCAAACGCAATTAATCGTTGCTTAAGAAATCCGAAAATATCAGGCCAGTCTTCTTGATTGTAATAGTTTACCTCAGTATTTACCCATTGAATTCGGTCGAACACAAATCCTTCTTTTGCGGTTTGATTTCTTAACCAATGGGCTTGATCCCCTGTCGCGTTTTCCATTACTTTCTTCAATTCCATTAACTGTTCCCAGAAAATGTCTCGTATGCCTTCATCTTTGAATTGAATATCAAAATTCAAGTATGCCCCGGTATTATCGCAATGGAGTCTTAGATATACATGTTTAATGTCCGTAGGATATTTCAGCCAATTAATGGCGCGTCGATGCTTGGTGTTATGCCTTCGCATTTCCTTTTTGAAGCCATCCCAAAAAAGCTGATTAAATTGCTTACGTTCCTCTTTCGATAACATTATTTATTTCCTTTGGCATGGTCAGCCAAGAATTGTTGCAAGCCAATATCCGTCAACGGGTGCTTCGCCAACGCTTTAATTGCGCTCAATGGACCAGTCATTACATCGGCTCCAATGCTTGCGCAATGAATAATGTGCATCGGGTGACGAACCGATGCTGCAAGTATCTCTGTTCCAAAATCGTAGTTATCGTAAATCGTACGTATTTGTTGAATCAGGCTTAATCCATCCGTGGAAACATCATCTAAACGGCCTAAGAACGGAGAGATGAATGTTGCTCCGGCTTTGGCGGCAAGCAACGCTTGTCCAGCAGAGAAGATTAACGTGCAATTCGTTGGAATTCCTTTATTAGAAAAGTACTTGATGGCTTTAATTCCTTCAGTAATCATCGGGATTTTAACCACAATATTTGGATGTAATTCAGCAAGTGCCTCGCCCTCACGAACCATGCCTTCATAATCTGTAGCAATCACCTCTGCACTCACAGGACCATCCACGATATTACAAATTTGCACGTAATGGTTGAGGATGTTATTTGCACCAGTAATGCCTTCTTTAGCCATTAAAGAAGGATTCGTAGTAACTCCATCCAAAATACCCATGTTATTGGCTTCTCGTATTTCGGCAATGTTGGCGGTATCGATAAAAAACTTCATACTTATTTTTTCTTATTATTTTTTTGCATTTCTATGGACTTTCGTTGCATCTCTTCAAGACGTTCCTGGAATTTAGATTTCTTCTTTGGAGAACTCTCGGCTTTCGCTTGACGTGCCATCATTTTATCTTTTAATTTATCTTCGTTTACAAAGAACTTTTTAATCGCAACCATCAGTAAAATAGAGAATAGGGTAGAGATAAAGTAGTAATAACTTAACCCGGAAGAGTAATCATTAAAGAAGAAGATCATTAATACCGGAAAAATATACATCATTACTTTCATGTCCGGCATTCCCGGCTGCGTGGGTTGTTGCATATTTCCACTGTTCATGTAGGTGTAAACCAGGGTCGTTGCGGCCATTAACAAGGTAAACAAGCTCATGTGGTCCCCATAGGGCCATAAGTTGAATCCAAAATCCCATATAGAATCGTAGGAAGAAAGATCTTCCGCCCACAAGAAGCCTTGTTGACGCAATTCAAAAGCGGCAGGGAAAAATCGGAACACCGCAAGGAGTATAGGCATTTGAATCAACATGGGTACACAACCTGCTAATGGACTTGCTCCAGACTCTTTATACAACGCCATCGTTTCGGACTGTTTTTTAAGCGCATCACCTTGGTCTGGATATTTTTTGCTTAATTCTTCAACTTGTGGTTTTAGGATACGCATCTTAACAGACGATACAAACATCTTCCATTGAATCGGCATCAAAATCAACTTTAAAATCATTGTAAGTAATAAAATGGCTACCCCTGCACCAATGCCATTACTCACTAGTAGATTGAATATGGGTTGAACAGCATATAAATTGATCCAACGGAATAAGCCCCACCCATAGTTTAAAATATCGTCATACCCTTGGTCGTAACTGCGTAACTGGTTGTAATCGTCCGGGCCAAAATACCATGTAAAAGATGCGTTATTCTGCTCAAAATTTGGCGCCAAAACGGTAGTCATTTCTTTTATATTGGTAAATTCCCGCTTGCTGCCTTCGCTAAAATTCTTGATATTGAATCGACCGTCTTCTTTACGAAACCCTTGTTCCGGGTGAAGTATGGCCGAAAAATAACTCTGTTTGTAAGCAACCCATTGAATGTCATCAGTCGCTTCGGTATAGTCATCAGAGGTTTCGCTTAAGTAGTCTAACCCATCATTTTTTTGATCAAAACATACCGTGGTAATTCGTCGTTGCTCTTTTAACTTTCGCTCCGTTCTTCTGAAATTCATTGCCCACTTCAAACGCACCTTATCCATTTCTAACTTAGAGAATCCTTCTAAGTTTAGTTGGTAGTTTAAGCGATAGTCATCTTTAATCGAATAACTTACCTCAATACTACGTTTACCCTCCGTGTATGAAAAAACGACAGGTTTCCCTTCTTCATGGTCCTTTAGGTTGAATATAAAATCCTTGGTATTCAATACCCCCGGAATCACCAAAAAATTGGTCGCATCATCGGCCTTGAATAGACAAAGTGAATTTGTTGCTTTCTTATCGAAATCATCGTAAGAACGAAATTTCTTGAGGTAAACAGCCTCCACATTAGCCCCTTTAGAATTCAGAACCACGGTAAGATGATCGTTTTCTAGGTTAACTGTTGTAGCGTTTATACGTTGTTTTGGAAGCACTTCAGTTCCTGAAGCGTTCGCTGTAGATTTATCCGCAATTTGTTTCGTTTTATTCGAATCTTTATTCGCTGACGTATCCTTTTTGACTTTAGTTTTGTCTTTAGCAGCTTGCTCTTTCTTTGCTTTTTCTATGTCAGCCTTAGATGGCTGATTGATTACTGTAAATACAGTAAGGAGCAAACCTATGAGTATTAAGCCTATGGTGGTGTTTCTATCCATAATGTTATTTGTTTTTTAGGGCTGCATCGATGAATGCAGTAAACAGTGGGTGAGGGTTGTCTACGGTGCTTTTGTATTCAGGGTGGAATTGTACGCCAACAAACCAAGGGTGATCCTGCACTTCCACCACCTCTACTAAACCAGTTTCAGGATTTTTTCCAGTGGCACGCATTCCCGCCTTCTCAAGTGCTTCTAAATATTCATTATTCAATTCAAATCGATGACGATGACGCTCACTAATTTTGTCAGCATGATAAGCATTTGCAATGTTTGAACTTGGTTTAAGATGACATTCATATGCACCCAAGCGCATTGTGCCCCCTAAATTTTTGAGTGTTTTTTGCTCATCCATCATAGAAATCACAGGATGGCTTGAGTCAGGATTGATTTCCATGGTATGAGCATCCGTGTATCCCAACACATTGCGAGCAAACTCAATAACAGCACATTGCATTCCTAAACAAATCCCAAAAAACGGAGTATTGCTTGTACGAGCATAGCGAACGGCTTCAATTTTACCTGCAATACCTCGAGAACCAAAGCCAGGTGCTACCAAAATTCCGTCCATTTCTCCTAAGACCGTATTACTATTCGCGTGGGTAATCGTTTCCGATTGAATCCAATGAACTTTAACTTTCGTATTGTTAGCCACGCCCGCATGGATTATCGCTTCAGAAATTGATTTATACGAATCTTTGAGCTCCACATATTTCCCAACTAGCGCGATATCAATGTGATGTTTAGGATTCTTTAATTTGTCTAAAAAATCTTTCCAATGTGTTAAATCCGGTGTTTGTTTTTTCGATAAACCAAGCTTATCTAATACAACAATGTCTAGTTCCTCTGCCTGCATTAACAACGGAACATCATAAATGGTAGAAGCATCTTTCGCTTCGATGACCGCATTAATGGATACATTCGTGAATCGTGCAATCTTCTTACGGAGGCCCATATCCAATGGATGTTCGGTCCTGCAGCATAAAATGTCCGGTTGTACACCGAGTTCTAAAAGCGCTTTAACACTGTGTTGTGTTGGTTTTGTTTTAAGTTCTCCCGCTGCTGATAAATAAGGGATTAAGGTTAGGTGTATAACAATACAATCATCTTCAAATTCCCACATCATTTGCCGAACTGCTTCTATATAGGGAAGCGACTCAATATCACCCACCGTTCCACCAATTTCTGTGATTACAATATCATATAACCCATTCACCGCTAATTCTTGAATTCGATCTTTAATTTCATCCGTAATGTGCGGAATAACTTGTACGGTTTTACCCAAATAATCGCCGCGTCGTTCTTTTTCAATGACATTCTTATAAATGCGTCCTGTCGTGATATTATTTGCTTGAGAGGTAGGTACGTTTAGAAAACGCTCGTAATGCCCCAAATCTAAATCGGTCTCTGCCCCGTCATCAGTTACATAACATTCACCATGCTCATAGGGATTTAAAGTACCTGGATCTATATTGATATAAGGATCTAATTTTTGAATGGTAACTGCATACCCTCTGGTTTGCAATAATTTCGCTAATGAAGCGGATATGATTCCTTTTCCCAAAGAAGAAGTTACCCCCCCGGTTACAAAAATATACTTGGTTGATTTCGACATAAAATAGTAACTACGGGGTACAAAATTAAAAGAACTGAACGAATCAATGCTATAAAAAACAAAAAACTATTGATGGGTTTTCCACGTCTTATACACCATTTCGTGGGTTGGCCGATTCTCTTCAATGGACGTTAATGGCGAAACCGGTAGGAGGGAGGAGTGGCAAGATGCAGGTAAGGACTGATAAAGCGTAGTACCCTCCGTTTTCCACTGAATCATTTCCGAGGAAAGTTCTTTAATGATTTTACCGGGGTTCCCTGCAAATAGATGATTATCGGGAATGATTTCTTCGGCCTTAACAAAACTCAAGGCGCCAACAATGGAGTTTTTGCCAACAACCGCACCGTCCATGACGACGGCATTCATTCCGATGAGGCAATTGGCTTTTAGCGTAGCTCCATGTACGACTGCACCGTGACCGATGTGCGCACCTGATTCAAAGGTAATGTGCTTCCCCGGAAACATATGTACCACACAGTTTTCTTGGACATTACAGCCGTCTTCAATAATTATACGACCCCAATCACCTCGAATTACCGCACCAGGACCTACATAACAATCTTTACCAATGATAACATCGCCGATGATCGAGGCGGTTTCATGAATATAACTTGAGGGATCAACGACTGGAATAAACCCATTAAATGAATAGCAGCTCATACTTATGTTAAATAGAATTTCGAATGAATTGTTACTTTTGAGTAAAATTCATACCATGCAAAAGTATTTATTAATCATCATCTTGTTTACTGCTGTGCAGCTTTTTTCGCAAACTAAGGTGGACAATGCACGTTTCAAAGAACTGATGCTTGATTCTACGGCAGTAATTTTAGATGTTCGTACAGCCAATGAAGTACAGGAAGGAAAAATTCAGGGATCTCTAAATGTAAGTTATTTTGCAAATAATTTTCTTTCGGAAGTTGAGCGCATGATTCCTAAAGACCGAATGGTGTTGGTTTATTGTGCGGCTGGTGGAAGAAGTGCAGAGGCTTGTAAACAATTGAAGAAGGCGGGTTACAAACACCTGTATGATTTACAAACAGGTTATAACGGATGGGAGTGAATTAACTGCCTCTAATGCTATTTAACATAATATTAATTATAGTACAATGTGGCATCCAAATAACGAGTAGCTTTGTAACATGTTTAAACCGACTGCATTTACGGATAGTCAAACCTTACAAGAATTACAGTTCACAGATATTCTCGATCAACTGGGTGGATTTGCTATTTCTAAATCTGCCGCTGACCAACTTCAAAAGTTAATACCAAGCAATCGCTTTAAATCACTTATTCATCAATTAAACCAAACTAAAGAGCGTCTCGAAATTATTTTGCAAAAACGAACGTTTCCAGCCTTAGAATTTGATGAATTACGCGTTGAACTAAAATTTTTAAGCATTGAGGATGCTGTGCTCAGCATTGAGGGGTTCATTCGAATCCACGATGCAAGCAGCTTGGTGAACGCGTATCTTAAATTCTTCGAACAAAATAATGCGTTTTCCACGCTGTCTCAAATCTTTCAAGACTGTTATCAAACCGATGAATTAGTTGATCGAATTACAAAAATCATTGATGTCAAACAGACCAAAAATATTAAAGATGATGCTACACCGGAATTAGCCAAAATACGGCAAGAGATTAAGAGTGTGCGTCAAAAAATCAATCGAAATTTTGACCGAGAAATGCGTAAATTGGTTAAAGAGGGTTTCTTAGGTGAAACTTTTGAGTCTTTTGTCGACAACCGCAGGGTCTTAACCGTACAATCTGGATTCAAGCGTCGTGTTCCTGGGAACATCTTGGGCGCAAGTAAAACGGGAAGCCTAACTTACATCGAACCGAAAGTAAATCAGGAATTAAATCATGAATTAGCGTGCCTTTTCGACGATGAGAAAAAGGAAATATATCGCATTCTAAAAGCACTCACAGCCCAATTTAGAGTTCACTTATCCCTGATTCAAGCTTATCAAACAGCCTTGGTTGGTTTTGATGTCGTTAACGCCAAAGCTCGATTGGCGTTTCACATGGAGGCCACCCTACCCGCCCTATCCAAAGAAAAATCAATGCATTGGTCACTCGCTTATCATCCGATTTTACGAGATAATAACAGAAATCAAGGGAAAAGAACTATTCCTCAAGAATTTTCGTTGGATGAAACTCATCGCATGCTTGTGATCTCCGGTCCAAATGCAGGTGGAAAAAGCCTTACCATGAAAACCTTTGGTTTGTTGCAATGCATGTTGCAAGCAGGCTTACTTATTCCTGTACATCCGGATTCAAAGGCCTGTTTTTTTCAGCAACTTTATTCCGATATTGGAGATAATCAATCCATTGAAAATGAATTAAGTACATACTCTTACCGCTTGCAACGAATGAAGTTCTTTTTGGAGCAAAGCAACCCTAATACGTTCCTGCTTTTAGATGAATTCGGAACGGGTTCCGACCCTGAATTGGGAGGAGCATTGGCAGAGATTTTCTTTGAACGACTATACAACAAAGGATGTTTTGCAATCATCACCACCCATTATGCGGCGATTAAATTCAAGGCAAGCGAGCTAGCACATGCGGTAAATGGCGCCATGAAATTTGATATAAAATCGTTGAAACCTTTATATCAACTAGAACTAGGTATGCCTGGAAGTTCGTTTACCTTTGAAGTGGCTAGTATCAATGGAATCCCAGGGGATATTCTTAAATCTGCAAAACAACGGCTTTCCCAAGAATCAAAACGTTTTAACGAGTTGCTGTCCAACTTACAACAAGAAAAGCGCTACCTTCAAAAAATGATTCAAGAGCATAAAAATGCTCAAGAGCACATGATGGAAGAATTGCGAAAAGTTCGCGAACAAGCAGATTATTACACCCGAAAAACAAAATTGCTTGGTACGCAATCGGATGAGCAGGCAAAATGGATTCAGCTCGGACAGCGCATGGAGAAATACCTTAATCGCTTTAATCCGAGTCCACGGAAAAGAAAGGAAAATGAGCTGTTAATGGAGGAGATTCGTGCCTTCTTTTTGAAATCTACCGTTAAGCCAACGGTGAAAAAGCCGAGTCCAGTAAAGAAAAAACCCGAAAACAGTCCTATTCCAATTGTTTTTAAAGTTGGAGACAAGGTGCGCATGGCAGGTACAAAACAAGCAGGAATTATTGAATCCATTGAAAAATCAAAAGCCAACCTACTTGTGAATACTATGAAAATTTCAGTTCCACTTGATAAACTATTGCCCTTTTGATCTATGAATAATCAAATTCCTACGTGCTATTTAAATTCTAACGACGGAACGGCGATTATTGGCCTGGGTGATGGACCTGCTTTTATCCTGAGGAATCAAGCGCAATTGCCCGAGTTAGATCGCTTTTTAAAAGAGAACCGTGATTCATACATCTTTGGTTACCTTTCCTATGAACTCAAGCAACATGTGGATGAATCTGTAACAAAGGATGATTTAAGGCTTCCCCTCGCCTATTTTTGGGTGCCCTCCGTAGCCGCGGAAATTAACCAGAATAAAATCAACGTGATACAAGGGAATGACATCGGATTGGTTCATCAGTTCTTAGATGCCTTAACTCAGGCAAAGGCTTCGGATTTACCCCCATTTCTTGCACGGACATCTAAAGAGAAATACATACATCAGGTGTCTGAAATCAAGAAACTGATTCAGCGCGGAGATATTTATGAAACCAATTATTGTCAGGAGTTTTTCTTGGATCACATCTCGCTTTCATCTCCTCATGCTTTATACACCTTGGTTAATCAGCGGACTGAAGCGCCTTTTTCGGGATTGTTTATTGCAGATCATCTGTGGCTTGCAAGTGGAAGCCCAGAACGTTATTTACAAAAAGATGGGGGAATCTTAAGATCTCAACCGATTAAAGGCACCTCCCCAAGAAAGAACGACGCGATTGCGGATGAAACAGCAAAGCAAGGTTTATTGCATTCAAAAAAAGAACGCGCTGAAAATGTCATGATTGTAGATTTGGTGCGCAATGACCTTTCAAAGATCGCCGAACCCGGCACAGTGCAGGTAGATGAATTGTTTGGTTTGTACTCCTTTAAAACTGTCCATCAAATGATTTCAACCATTTCATGCAAGTTGAAGCCGTCCATCGCATTTTCTGATATACTAAAAGCCAGTTTCCCGATGGGTTCCATGACAGGTGCTCCAAAGCGAAATGCATTAAAGTTTATGGAGCAATTCGAGGATTTTAACCGCGAAATATATTCTGGAAGTCTTGGCTATTTTAAACCCGGCGGAGACTTTGATTTTAATGTGGTAATTCGATCCTTGGCCTACTACCCTACTGAACATTATTTGAGTTGTGGGGTTGGCGGAGCAATTACGATCGGTGCAGATGCACATCAAGAATATGAAGAATGCCTTTTGAAAATAGGACGTTTGATTCACTTGAAATCGGATGAATAAGGCAAAAGATATATTATCGAAGTATCCGGCTTCTGAGTATTTGCTGGCGTGCAGTGCAGGAGTTGATTCCATGGTCTTGTTTCATACCTTTTTAACCAACCAGGTGCCTTTTTCTGTGGCTCACGTGAATTATCAATTGCGCGGGGAAGACAGTGAGGCAGACGCCGCATTTATTCGTGAATTATGTGCCTTACACGGCATAACCCTGCATGAACATACGATTAATCTTAGCCGACAATTAACGCTGGATGGCGGCAACCTACAACAAGAAGCCAGGTCCATACGCTACAAATTCTTTAAGGATATAGTGGGAGATATCGAGGATGCATTAATCGTTACAGCCCATCATCAAGATGATCAAATAGAGACCTTTTTCTTGCATTTATTTAGAAACAGTGGACTTGCTGGCTTGGCTGGTATGCACGAATTACGTGAGGGGATTTTACGGCCCTTCTTGACCATTCCGAAATCAGACCTGATCAACTTTGCCGAAGCACATGGGATTACTTGGCGAGAAGATAAAAGCAACGCCGATTCTAAATTCCTGCGCAATGCGATCCGCTTGGATCTAATTCCCGAACTGGAGCGGATCAATCCTTCCATAAAAGAGCAGGTACTCATGCTTCAACATGTTTGTTATGAAAACTATCTTGACGCTTTTGAACAGGCAACGGCGCTCGCTACCCAATGGAAAAAACAACGGTTTATTCCAATCAAGGAGTTGGCACAAGACCTCACTTTACTTGTGGAAGCTTTTAAAATGTTCGCAATAGAGCCTCGATTGATTTCTTCCATCATAAACCTGGTAGATGCCGAAAACAATAAATGCGTACGCTTGGTGCATAATCCATTTGGTTATCAAGAGTTAATTAAATTTAAAGACAACCTTTACTTAATCGATGATGCTCCCTGCATTGATTTTTCGTTTTCGGTTGCGCGAGTAGCTGCGTTACCTGCTCAGTTTAATACGGCTTCATTTTTTTTAGACCCACTTCAGGTTGAAGGTGAACCAAGGTTGGTTCGAGGGAAATTAACAGAATCCTTTGTTCCCATAGGCATGCGCAGTAGTAAAACAGTAAATGCCATCTTGAAAGATCATGGCATTCCTGCATTTCAACGTGTTGATTGGCCCGTATTGTATGTTGACGATCAGCTCATTGGTATTCCAGCTGTAAGTTTGAATCGCGATTTTGCTCCAGCGCCTTCTCTTCCCTCCTATTTAAAAGTTACCTTTACGGCATGTTAAATGTACCGCTACCTGAAACGTTTATAGATTCCGTTCGATTGAATTCACCGTTTGGCGATAAGCTGATAGATGCCTTAGATCAGGCGTCCCCGATTTCGATTCGTATAAACCCAAGAAAGGTAGCCGCCAAGGACCTTTCAACGCTTAGGCCCGTTTCATGGTGTGCGATGGGGTACTATCTAGAAGAACGGCCGTCATTCACGTTAGACCCTAGTTATCATGCCGGCGTATATTATGCCCAAGAGGCGGCGTCTATGGTGATTTCCGACCTTATTATGCAACTTCAGTTGCCTGAGAGCGCACGGGTTTTGGATCTGTGTGCGGCGCCCGGTGGAAAAACAAGTGCTATATTGGACGCCTTACCGTTAAATTCCACCGTACTCGCGAATGAAATCAATCGCCACCGCAGCAATATTCTTGCGGAGAACTTAGGGAAATGGGGCGTAGATAATGTATTAGTTTCCAACGACTCACCGGAGGCTTTTTCAGAAATAGTGGAATGTTTTGATGTGGTTTTAGTTGACGCTCCGTGTTCCGGTGAGGGCATGTTTCGAAAGGATAAAAACGCGCGTTCCGAATGGAAACCTGATTCCCCAATGCTCTGTGCAGCTCGTCAAACCGAATTATTAGGTCATGTGATTCAATCCGTTAAACCGGGAGGATATTTGGTGTATTCCACGTGTACCTTCAATCAATTGGAAAATGAAGACCAAGTCACACGCCTACTGGAAGAGGGTTCTTTTGAATTGATTTCATGGAATGCCCCGGTATCTTGTGTTGCTGGACGAGGCAAACTCGGGCATTATTTTCTCCCCGGAACCACGGAATCGGAAGGGTTGTATCTTGCCGTGTTGCGTAAGAAAGGGCCCGTAACTCGATCGATTGGAAACGAAGCAGTTCCTGCTTCGAAGGATACGGTTTTTGGAATTGAGTTGGGAGAAAACCAAGTGCTGATCGAAGAACGAACCGGGATGCATCTACTCAGCAAGGAGTCACTTTTATTGCTAAAATCAATCGATAGTCCACTGCGAATCATTAAAAAAGGCGCTAAAATCGCGGAACACAGTCCCAAAGGATGGGTTCCATTTCATGAGCTGGCGTTAATGAACTCGTTAAAAACTAACTTTAAGCAGATAGCGCTTACTGAACGAGAAGCTTTACAATATTTAAGGGGAGAAACCTTTCCGGTTGAGGCGCAAGACCCGGGGTTCTATATCGTCACGTTCAAGGAAATGGGCTTAGGATTTATTAAGCACCTTGGAAACCGTTTTAATAACTTATATCCCAAAGAATGGAGAATTCGAATGCGGCTTTCGTAACGGAAGAGAACGCTTATAGGGATCTCTTTACCTATATCCAACAACGCGTTTCGCTTTCCGAAACCGATAAAACGTTTATCAAACAGCGTTTTACCCTCCGTAATATTAAACGGAAGTCTTATTTTCTCCGTGAAGGTGATTTAGGTTTTGAACAAGCATTCATAATCTCCGGTACCATGCGTGTTTTTTACATCGACGGGAAAGCGCAAGAACATGTGTTGTATTTTGGTTTTAAAGATTGGTGGATTGGAGATTTAGCGAGTTTTGAATTGGGTTCCCCTTCTCAACTTAACGTGCAAGCCTTAGAAGACACATGGGTTCTTGCATTTACGCTTGATGGAATTGATGAGATTTTCCAGAAAATCCCTCAGATGGAACGTTTGTTTAGAATGATGGCCCAGCGAACACTTGCCGTACTTCAAAAACGCTTGTTCTTAACCGTTTCAGCGAGCGCAGAGGAACGATACCTAGCCCTCATCGAACGTCACCCGAGCATTGAACAACTTGTTCCTCAACATCAAATCGCATCGTATTTGGGCATTCTACCTGAATCCTTAAGCCGAATGAAAAAACAACGCGTTCAAAAAACGCGGGCGCAAAAAGTGAATTAAATCCCGTCTTTTCACTATATTAGCCCACCTTAATTCTGAAAATTATGAAAAACATGAAACACACGCTTTTAGCCATTGTCCTATTTGTTGGATTCTTTGTTCGAGCCGACGAAGGAATGTGGTTCCTTATGTTCATTGAACGTTTAAATCAACGTGATATGCAAAAACTCGGATTGCAATTAACCGCCGAAGAGATATACAGCATTAATCATTCTAGTTTAAAAGACGCCGTTGTTCAATTTAACGGAGGATGTACTGCAGAATTGATTTCTTCTCAAGGTTTGGTGCTAACGAATCACCATTGTGGATACGATGCAATCGCTGAGTTATCTACCCCTGAAAACGACCATTTAACCAACGGTTATTGGGCGACTTCAAAAGCAGAAGAGTTGAAGCCAAAATCTCTTTTTGTGCGATTTTTTGTCAGAATGGATGATGTGTCTAAACGTATATTAGGCAAGGTGAATGATAAAATGACCGAAGCGGAACGCGAGAAGATTATTAAAGAAGAAATTGCATTAATTGAAAAAGAAAACAGTGAGGGAGGAAAATATGTCGTAAATGTGCGTTCATTTTTCCAAGGGAATGAATACTATTACTTTGTATTTCAAGACTACAAAGACGTTCGCTTAGTTGGTACGCCTCCAAATTCTATCGGTAAGTTTGGCGGAGACACCGACAACTGGGAATGGCCAAGACACACTGGAGATTTCTCGATGTTTAGAATTTATGCGGATGCCAACGGTAACCCGGCGGAT
>JBJTWL010000195.1:0-17756 GCA_046081745.1 Flavobacteriales bacterium
AAAGAAGAAGAACGTCAAAGTAGATGCCGCTGGCGAAGCTCACATCCAAGCGAGTTTCAACAACGTAATCATCTCTTTAACGAACAATGCTGGTCAAGTGATCTCATGGTCATCTGCCGGTAAGATGGGCTTCAAAGGTTCTAAAAAGAACACTCCTTATGCAGCACAAGTTGCAGCTGAGGATGCATCAAAAGAAGCACATGACTTCGGACTACGTAGAGTTCGTGTTTTTGTGAAAGGTCCTGGAGCTGGACGTGAGTCAGCGATCCGTTCACTTCACAATTCAGGAATTGAAGTAACTGAAATTATTGATGTGACTCCACTACCGCATAACGGTTGTCGTCCACCAAAGAAAAGAAGAGTATAATTTTATTTAACCAGTCATCGAAGGAAAATGCCTTAATTCATGACTAAAAATTTATAACAATGGCAAGATATAGAGGTCCTAAATCAAAAATCGCTCGTCGATTCAGAGATCCAATTTTTGGTCCTGACAAAGCACTTGAGCGTAGAAGCTATGGCCCCGGACAACACGGGCCGTCTAAACGAAGAGGAGGAAAACAATCTGAATACGCAATTCAGTTGGGTGAGAAACAAAAAGCAAAATATACTTATGGTATTTTAGAGCGTCAGTTCGCAAACATGTTTGATAAAGCATCGCGAATGAAAGGAATTACCGGTGAGAACTTACTTCAATTGTGTGAATCACGATTGGATAACATGGTGTACCGTTTGGGAATAGCACCTTCCAGAAGAGCAGCTCGTCAATTAGTGGGTCACCGTCACATTACAGTGAACGGGGAAATCGTGAATGTACCATCTTTTCATGTGCGCCCAGGAGACACCGTAAGTGTACGTGAAAAATCAAAATCACTTGAAGCGGTAGTATCTTCATTAAATTCAATTAACAAACGATTAGATTGGATGGATTGGGATGGTGCAACAATGACAGGTAAATTAATTAATATGCCTTCTCGTGACATGATTCCTGAAAATATCAAGGAACAACTAATCGTCGAATTGTATTCTAAATAATTTTTAATTTCAGCAATGGCAATACTTAATTTTCAAAAACCGGATAAAGTTGTAATGCTCCAATCGGATGCGTTTAATGGAGAATTTGAATTTCGCCCACTTGAACCAGGATATGGTATTACAATCGGTAACTCACTAAGAAGAATTCTATTATCTTCTTTAGAAGGGTTTGCAATTTCTTCAGTACGTATTGAGGGAGTTGATCATGAGTTTAGCACCATGAAGGGAGTGGTTGAAGACGTAACGGAAATGATCCTTAATTTGAAACAGGTTCGATTTAAACAACAAATCGAATCGGTAGAAAATGAAACGGTGATTATTTCTGTTTCTGGTCAAAACACACTTACTGCTGGTGACATAGGTAAGTTTACAAACGGGTTTCAAGTGCTAAATCCTGATTTAGTAATTTGTAACATGGAGCCTTCTGTAAAGATGGAAATGGAACTTACGATTATTAAAGGTCGTGGTTATTACCCATCGGAAGAGAATAAAGTGGAAGATGCTCCATTCGGCACCATCTTTATTGATTCAATCTTTACTCCGATTAAAAATGTTCAGTATACCATAGAGAACTATCGTGTTGAGCAAAAAACGGATTTCGAGAAGTTGGTTCTTAATATTACAACCGATGGATCAGTGCACCCGAAAGAAGCATTGAAAGAAGCAGCGAAAATTTTGATCCAACATTTCATGTTATTCTCCGATGAGCGTATCACCTTAGATAATGAAATGAAGACGGAGACTGAAGAGTTTGATGAAAGCTCCCTTCACATGCGTCAATTATTGAAAACAAAATTGGTTGATATGGACTTGTCTGTACGTGCCTTGAATTGTTTGAAAGCAGCTGAGGTTGACACCTTGGGTGATTTGGTTTCTTTCGCGAAATCAGATTTATTGAAATTCCGAAACTTCGGTAAGAAATCGCTTACTGAACTTGAAGACCTTGTGGATAACAAAGGACTAACTTTCGGAATGAATGTAGCAAAGTATAAATTAGACAGAGACTAGTCGCAAAGACCTGAGAGATGAGACACGGAAATAAATTAAACCATCTAGGAAGAAAATCAGCCCACAGAAAGGCAATGATTTCTAATATGGCTTGTTCATTGATTCAACACAAACGAATCAATACAACCCTAGCTAAAGCAAAGGCGCTCCGCGTATTTGTTGAGCCGATTCTTACTAAATCAAAAACAGATTCTACGCATTCACGTCGGGTAGTATTCTCTTACTTACAAAATAAGGAGGTTGTTACTGAATTATTTAGAGATATCGCTCCAAAAATTGCTGAACGTAACGGCGGATACACACGGATCATTCGTACCGGATACCGTTTAGGGGATAACGCTGAAATGTGTATGATTGAATTAGTTGATTTCAATGAAATCTATAATGCAGATCGTGCTAAGAAAACTACCCGTCGTTCTCGACGCGGAGGTTCAAGCGCACCTAAAGAAACGCAAGCAGTAGATGCAACTACTACAGAAGTTTCAGACGTGCCTGCGGTTGAAGATGCAGTAATCATTGAAGAGGTTGCAGTGGCTGAAGAAGCTCTAGTGGCAGAAGAAACACCGGCAGTTGAAGAAGCGCCAGTGGCTGAAGAAGCACCGGCAGTTGAAGAAGCACCGGCTGAAGAGGAGGCATCAGAGCCAACTGAACCTGCATCGGAGGATTCTTCGGACGATGCACCAAAAGAAGCATAAGCTATTCACACATGTTGATAAAAAAAGACGACTTTTGGTCGTCTTTTTTGTTTTAAGCAGGTGCTGCTTTGCTGGAAGCGATTAATTTTGTCAAAATAATTCCATGACAGATTTACAACCCGCAGTTCTTATTTTACAAGACGGTACCGTTTTTAAAGGAACTGCAATAGGAGCCAAAGGAACGGCAAGCGGAGAAATTGCATTTAATACCGGGATGACCGGTTACCAAGAAGTATTTACAGACCCATCCTATTTTGGTCAACTTTTGGTGATGACTACAGCGCATATTGGTAACTATGGTGTTCATCAAGATGAAGTTGAATCAGATCGAGTGATGATCTCCGGGTTGATAACGAAAAAATTCTCGAATGGCTATTCACGGCCGTCTGGATTTGCCTCTTTACAGGAGTTGTTTGAAGCTCAGAATAAAGTTGGAATCGCTGATGTTGATACACGAGCATTGGTTCGTCATATTCGAAGCAAAGGAGCTATGAACGCGATTATTTCGTCGGAGAATTTCACCATTGATGAACTCAAGGCAAGGTTAGCGACTATACCGGATATGAATGGACTTGAGTTATCGTCTAAGGTTGCTACAGAAGCGGTATATGATGTGTTTCCTGAGAAAACAGAAACTAAATACAGAGTTGCTTTGTTAGATTTTGGTGTTAAAAAGAACATCATTCGATGCCTAACAGAACGAGGATGTCATGTTCGAGTGTTTCCATTGAGTGCTACTTTGGATGAGATTAATGCGTTTAATCCACACGGTTATATGCTGTCAAATGGTCCTGGCGATCCGTCTGCGATGCCGAAGTCCATCGCTTTAGTAAAAGAAATAGTGGCATTAAACCTTCCAGTTTTTGGTATTTGTTTGGGACATCAAATTCTAGGATTAAGTCAGGGGCTAAAAACCGAGAAAATGTTTAATGGTCATCGCGGCATTAATCATCCAATAAAGAATATGTTGACGGGTAAAGGCGAGATTACTTCTCAAAATCACGGGTTTGTTATCACGAAAGAAAGCATTGATGCCCAAGCCGAAATTCATGTAACGCATCTTCATTTGAATGATCAAACGATTGCAGGCATTGCTATGAAAAATAAACCTGTATTTTCGGTACAGTATCATCCAGAAGCATCGGCAGGGCCACATGATTCTAGATACTTATTTGATCAATTTATTCATCTACTTAATTAATCCATTTTATGAGTTTTATAGCCAATGTTTTTGCTCGACAAATTTTGGATTCCCGTGGTAATCCCACCATTGAAGTGGACGTAATAACCTCGTCAGGCGTTTTAGGAAGAGCCGCTGTGCCATCAGGAGCATCTACTGGAGCGCATGAAGCTGTTGAATTAAGAGATAATGATCCTCAAGTATACCTCGGAAAAGGTGTATTAAATGCAGTAAGTCATGTTAACACAGTTATTAATGAGGCCCTTCAAGGGGTAGATGTGTTTAATCAAAAAGGAATTGATTCCATGTTGATTAAATTGGATGGAACATCAAACAAGGCAAAATTAGGGGCCAATGCCATTTTAGGAACGTCCTTAGCAGTCGCAAAAGCTGCTGCAATAGAGGCCGATTTGAGTTTGTATCGATATGTCGGTGGTGTTGGAGCTGTTACGTTGCCTGTGCCCATGATGAACATCCTTAACGGAGGTTCTCATGCCGATAATAAGATTGACATTCAAGAATTTATGGTAATGCCTTTTGGCGCTTCCTCCTTCTCTGAGGGACTTCGCTGGGGTACAGAGGTGTTTCATCAATTGAAAGGCGTATTGAAAAAACGGGGAATGTCCACCAATGTGGGTGATGAGGGTGGTTTTGCTCCAAACCTGGGATCCAATGAAGAAGCCATCCAGGTGGTCATAGAGGCCGTTGAAAAAGCTGGGTTTAAGCCTGGTCACGATATGTACATTGCCTTAGATGCCGCATCCTCAGAATTTTATAATGCGACGACGGGATTGTATGAATTCGAATCAACCGGAGAAAAACGAACTTCTTCCGAAATGGTATCATATTGGAAAGATTGGTGTCAAAAGTATCCTTTAATTTCAATTGAGGATGGACTCGCAGAGGATGATTGGGCCGGTTGGAAATTAGCTACCACCGAGTTAGGTACATCAACACAATTGGTAGGAGATGATTTATTCGTGACCAATACCGAACGATTATCTAGGGGTATCTCTGAAGGAATAGCGAATTCAATTCTTGTCAAGGTGAATCAAATTGGTTCACTTACGGAAACGATACAGGCGGTGCAAATGGCAACAGCAAATGGTTATACCTCCGTGATGAGTCATCGCTCCGGTGAAACGGAAGATAGTACCATTGCTGATTTAGCGGTAGCATTAAACACCGGTCAAATTAAAACAGGTTCGGCATCTCGTAGTGATCGAATGGCGAAATATAATCAATTGCTTCGTATCGAAGAGGAATTGGGAGATGATGCCGTTTATCCTGGTAAATCGTTTAAATTCATCAAATAGCTTGGCATCTCGATTTAACCTCAGGGTTTACGGTATTGTTGTAAACCTTAATGACGAAGTGCTACTTTCGCACGAATCAAGAAATGGTTTTGAATTTACAAAATTTCCAGGTGGTGGGGTTGAGTTTGGAGAAGGACTTGGTGAGGCATTGAACCGTGAATTTCTGGAGGAAATAGGAGTTCAAGTGAAGGACTATCATTTATTTTATGTAAATGATTTTTTTCAACCTTCAGCATTTAACCCAACCGATCAATTAGTTTCATTTTATTTTTTAGTAACACTGGATTTAAATGAAGTTAATACGAACCTTTCAAAATTACCCAAGGACGCTATATCCTCCTCGGATTTCGAACGCGTTTCTTGGCATCCAATACAGGCCTTAACTACTAAGGATGTTACATTTCCAATCGATCAGGAAGTCTTGGCTAAATTGAAAGCAACATTACCTAATTGATCAAGATCTTTATTTTTAATTTTTAGGGAAATGTAAATTGATTTTCTATGTACCTTTGCACAATAATTGAATTAACTAGAACTTTTTAGCTTATGGCATCAAATTCAGATAAAGATCTATTGATCAATGTTGGAAAGCAAATTAGAGTAATTCGCAAGAAACAAGGGAAAGCATTAAAAGATTT
The DNA here is from genome assembly GCA_046081745.1 of Flavobacteriales bacterium. Taxonomy (GTDB): domain Bacteria; phylum Bacteroidota; class Bacteroidia; order Flavobacteriales_D; family Crocinitomicaceae; genus UBA952. The sequence goes on from JBJTWL010000195.1 coordinate 5,873, forward strand.
GGCATCAGCTGTCGGGATGGAACCTTCTAATTTATCCGTAATTGAAAATGGTAAATCAAATCCGCAATTATTAACCTATGTAAAAATTGCCTCTGCCCTGAATTGCACCATGGGCGATTTATTTGATTTCCCGTTTGATTATGGCAAGTTAGAGCATGCGTACATGCCTCGAAAACATACCTTATAACCCTTATTTTTTAAAATTCTCGGCAACAATTAGTTCCTTAGTGCCGTGGGTCCACGCGTAAAATCCTTCTCCTGATTTTACACCTTTCTTCCCTGCCATAACCATGTTTACCAATAACGGACAAGGTGCGTATTTGGGATTACCAAACCCATCATGCAATACCCGTAAAATAGCCAGGCAAACATCTAACCCAATGAAATCAGCCAATTGTAAAGGACCCATTGGATGAGCCATACCCAGTTTCATAACCGTATCGATTTCTTCTACCCCTGCAACCCCTTCAAATAAGGTGTATATTGCTTCGTTAATCATCGGCATTAATATGCGATTTGCAACAAACCCAGGATAGTCGTTGACCTCAACAGGAACTTTATGTAGTTTTTTAGACATCTCCATAATGGTATGAGTTACCTCATCTGATGTTGAATATCCGCGGATAATTTCCACCAATTTCATAACCGGCACGGGATTCATAAAATGCATTCCAATTACTTTGTCAGGACGTTGAGTTACAGCGGCGATTTGAGTAATTGAAATGGAAGAAGTATTTGTTGCTAAGATTACGGAAGGATCCGTAATAGCATCCAACTCTTTAAAGATTTTGAGCTTCAAATCTACGTTTTCGGTAGCAGCTTCTACCACTAACGAAACCCCATTGACCCCTGATTTCATGTCAGTATGGGTTGTTAAATTTGCTAACGTAGCTGCCTTTTCGCCTTCGCTTAATGTGCCTTTGCTTACTTGACGGTCTAAGTTCTTACCAATGGTAGCAAGCGCTTTATCCAATGCAGTTTGTGAAATATCAATAAGATTAACGTGGTGACCAAATTGTGCAAAAACGTGAGCAATCCCATTTCCCATGGTCCCTGCTCCAATAACAGCAACGTGTTTCATATTCGAGTTAATTAGTGGGACAAATATAATCATAGTATCTTTGTGTTGAATGCCATTACAAAGAATTAGACAGTTCACCAAGAGCGATGTATTTAAGTCGTTCACCGTACTTTTCTCAGGGACATTAATGGCTCAGGTTATTGGATATGCCATTGCACCTATTTTAACTCGGCTATATTCAAATGCCGAAATGGGAGAAATGTTGTATTATATGCGTTTAATTGCATTTATTTCTTCCATCGCTACCTTACGATATGAAGCAGCACTTCCCTTGCCTAAACGGGATGAACATTCTTACTTGATGTATCGTTTTGTGTATTTGTTCGCTTTTTGGGTATTAGTCTTTATTGCCTTTTTCTTAGTTGTTTTCTCGCTGGTGTTAGGGTATTTCAGTTTTAAACCTTGGTATATTCTGTGTGTGGTAATGGGAACTGCAGCGATGATTATTATTAATGTGGGCACCAGTTGGTCAGTTCGTATTGGCTCTTATGGCATCATTTCTAGACAAAAAATCACAAACTCATTGGTATCGAATGCACTCAAATGGGGTTTCTTTTTCTTGAATTGGAAATCCTTCGGACTTATTTTAGCTACTTTATTGGGATTTGTTGTTTCTGCGCTTGAATTTATTTGGGATTTTCGAAAAACCCACCGCCGCTTTCGGGATCGTTTTTCTTCGCGTAAGACGCGAGCAATACTAAAAAAACATCGCGAGTTTCCATTATTAAATCTCCCTCATGTGTTTATTGATAATGGAAGGGATATGTTGTTGGCTACTTCCATTTTGGCCTATTTTGGAGAGGCGGTTTATGGGTCCTATGGCCATGCCTATCAAATGTTGCGCATCCCTTTAATGTTAATTGGGGTTTCCGTCGGACAACTTTTTTACAACCGTTCATCCGAAGCAATGCACAAGCAAAAAGCACTAACCCCAATTTTAACAAAAACCATTGGCGTACTTACCTTAATTTCTATTGTTCCGTTCACCATACTTTTTTTCTATGGTACTGAAATTTTTGAATTTGTCTTCGGGTCAACATGGGGCATAGCTGGTACTTACGCTGAAACGATGGCCTTTTGGTTAATGATTAATTTTGTGTTATCTCCGATTTCTGCCCTTCCGTTGTTACTTAACAAGCAACGTTATGCTTTATTTATGGGCTTGGTGAGTTCGTTAATACAGGTAATTCCATTTTGGGTTTTCCCTTGGGCTTATGGAAAATCTGAGGCGGTTTTTATCAGTACCCTACAAACGGTGTCTTATACACAAGCCCTTTGGTTGATCGTAACCTTATACCTGTATTATCGATTTGCGTTAGTCTCAGACGCTAAGATACGTGCGTAAATATCCTTGAAGAGTGCTGCATTAGCGCTTTTGGTGGCACGTTGATTTATAAGGTCACGATTGTAATGTTGAACTTTTTTCGCATCCAATTCGATCCCTCGTTTTATAGCCTCTCCCATAGGTTCCATTTGACCGATTATAATTCCATTTTTACCGTCCTCTATCCATTCTCGATTCGCGGGGAGATCAGATAACACGGGAATACACCCATATGCCATGGCTTCTAGTAACGAAATCGATGTGCCATCACTTGTTGGAATGGAAATAAAAAACTTACTCTTCAAATAATTTGATTTATTCTGGCTTTTTGTAACAAATCCGGCGAAAGTAACGTGATTTGTAAGCTGGTGTCGCTTGGTATAATCCTTAAGTTTTTCTGTTAAACTTCCTTTTCCTGCAAGAATTAATTGTCCGTCTAATTCTTCGCACATGGCTTTGAATTGGGTGAGAATATCTTCGATTCGATACAGCGGCTCATGCATCCGATTCGAGTAAAGAATAAGTTCACGGTCGGCATTCATTGCTTCAGGCAATTCAAAATCGACACCAAAGTTTGCATTGACTAACTCTTTACCGGGGCACAACGCGTTTATTTCCTGAAGCATCTGAACGGAGTCTGCTGTAATTAAGTCTGCATATCTTAATGCCTGGATTACTAACCACCGATGAATGAAAGATTTTTTCGGTAAAAGAAGTACATCACTTCCCCATGTGGTCAGCACTAAAGGAATTCGATGTTGATTGGCTTTGCCCGTAATAAATGCATAACTATTCGCCTGATGCACATGGATTACACTTGGATTATATTCGAGGATGATGCTCCTTAACTTTTCAATTGAGCGCTTAATTCTTAACGGATGCTTAAGGGAAAAAGAAACCGATTTCGACGCAGCATATTCCACTGTATTATCACTTACAACCATTACTTCATCAAAGTAATCCCTTACTAAATCTAAGTAATTTTTAAGGTGTGTATTTCCGGTATTGCTACCAATGAGCAAGAGCTTTTTCATGTTCTTTTGTTTTTGGTAATCCCGCCGCAAGCATAAAGATAAAAAGCACACTGATTGAACGTTCCGTGAGCGGATGGTTTGTTAAGGCGCTTATTAACATGATTCCAATCATTATCATCGCTTTTCCACTGTGCGTATCGAATTTTCGCCGGAACAATTCCCAGAATGGCAGGATAAACAGTCCTAAATAAATCAACAATCCAAAGATCCCAAATCGCCACCAAATCAATAAATATTCATTTTCTGCAAACAATTGATGTGTAGTAAAATATGATTTATAAGGTCCGAAACCAAAGAGCGGTTTTGTTTTGATCATGTCCCACAGGATTCCCCACGTTTCCCAACGACTTCGCAATGAGGTGGAGTATAGTGCCGAACCATCGATCAGGCTATTGCTGTAACTTGAATACTTAAAAAATGAGGTAGCCAACATGGTTGCTAGGCCATATAACCCAACAGAGATAGCAATTTTCCAAACAGCGCTCTTGACGCCGTCTTTTTGGGTAAGGAAGATCATGGCCCCTATAACCAATCCAGCGGCTAGGAGTGAGGTTCTAGATTGACACAAAAAGACCATGAAAAGTGCCGTAAAATACAGTATCCTGTGGGTTCTATTTTTTTCTAAAGGCATAAAATAAACCGTAAAAAATAAAAACAACAAGGCATTGGTATTTGGATTCCCCATGGTTCCTAACATGCGTTTTACCGCCGGATTACCCAGTGAGTCGCGGCCAAAAAGTTTGAAGTGAATACTATCGCCATAGGTGTAAGTTAACAGGTCATTTATATTAAAAACATTGTAGAGGTGAAGCACATTGATAAGGGCTAAAGCAATGAAGCTACCCGCTATCAGGGTATTCAATGATTCGGTTCTTATAAACCGAAACAACAAGAAAATTACCCCTAATTTTAATACCTTATAAAGTTCAAAATAGTCGTTCAATTGCTTAATCCGACCATTAATCAGAATAGGAAGAACCATGTAGCCGGCAAAAATTGCAATCCAAAGAAACCACCATTCCTTTTTTACGTGGGCTATTTTGGGCAATAAAAGAAGTCCAATGATTGGCAGTAAGAAATCCGTTAATTGAAATGCCGGTAAATGGCTTGAAATCCTAAGATCTGGAATAACGAATGCATCGAGTAATACAAGCATTGCACACCCAAGGGTAAGCAATTTAGTTCGACCACTCATTATACAGAGAATTCAATTCAGGATACTGTTCCAGCATGGCATGGTCTAAGGTTCGGGTGTCGCCAAGAGCGATGGCAGGATTTCCACCGATAATCGAAAAATCCGGAAATTCGCCTTTGACGTAGCTGTATGCGTGTACTAAACTACCTTTTCCGATCTTGGTTCCCGGCATAATGGTACTGTGCGGACCAATAAAGGAATATTTCCCAATGTGTACTCCCCCTGTAACATAACCGATCATTTCCTTTCCCGCATAGGATGATCCATATAAACGGATGGATTGATGGCTTGAATGGGTAGTGATTACGCAGTGTGTGGTAACCTGAACGCCCTCCTCAATCGTTAATCCATGGCTGGCCTCCAATACATTAAAATGTCCAATATAAACACCTTGAGCCAGCGAAAGCGAGCCCGGATGATCAATAAAGGTGTGAGATGAAATACGCGTGCCGGGTATATGTCTTCCGTCCTTATCTTTAATGCGTGTAATCATATACGGGTTCGACGCAGGAAAAATCCTCCGCAAAATTCGTTTTAATATACTTGGTTTATTAAGCATTTGACCTCAAAGATACTAAAAGCGCTTTATTCAACATCTGTTGGGGAAAACTCCAGGGGTGCGATGTATTTTGTCACTCCCTTTCTGATACTTTTGTTTCATGTCGAGTTCGCCCTTGAAAATCATTCACTTGAGTAGTGCACATCCAGACCTCGATGTGCGAATTTTCTTAAAGGAGTGTCGTTCCTTGGCAAATCGGTTTACAAATCTAGAAGTACATTTAGTATTGGCGGGTGTTACAGAACGCGTAGAGGACGGGGTTCACATACATACAGTTCCTGCTCGAACTGGCAGTCGATTAAAACGCATGTGGCAGACCGTTAATCATGTGTATGAAAAAGCGTTGTCTTTAGACGGAGCAGTCTATCACATCCACGATCCAGAGCTGCTGCGCATAGTCCCTAAATTAAAACGAAAGGGAAAATTAGTGATTTATGACGCCCACGAGGACCTGCCAAGGCAATTGATAGGAAAAAGTTATCTACCTATGAGTCGAGTGTTTTCCATGTTTTTTGAGTGGTATGAAAATTATATCGTTAACCAAATGGATGCGGTGATAACAGCAACCCCTTTTATTCGAGATCGCTTCCAAAAATTTCATTCGAGGGTTCTCGATATAAACAATTTCCCCATGATATCAGAATTGGAATTTGAAGAGTCCAACGAAGAGCGAACCCATGTTTGTTATATCGGAGGAATTACCCATATTCGAGGAATTTCACAGCTTGTAGATGCCATGCAATTCACTCAAACCACGCTACAATTAGCAGGTACCTTAGCTCCTTCCTACCAGGAGGAACTTGAGCAAAGTCGGGGTTGGAGTCAGGTGGTCCCCCGAGGTCATGTGAGCCGAACGGAAGCGCTTACAATCAAGCAAAAAGCATTTGCTGGCATCGTGACTTTTCTTCCTCTTCCAAATCATATTAATGCGCAACCCAATAAGATTTTTGAATATATGGCTTCGGGAATTCCTGTAATTGGTTCTAATTTCCCAATGTGGAAAGAACTTATCGAAGTACAGGAGCTTGGTGTTTGCGTTGATCCAGCGAATCCAAATGCGATCGGCGAAGCCATCGAATATTTAAGATTGAACCCTAATCTTGCCAGGGCCATGGGGGACCGCGGAAAACAACGGGTAAAAGACACGTATAATTGGTCGGTGGAAGAGGAGAAACTCGTCAAGTGTTACACAGAGATACTGAACCTATGAAGCTGAATTATCCAAGCATATACGAATGGTCACTTACCTTACTCGTTGGGGCATGGATGCTTCTACCCGGGCTTACAGGACTATTCTGTATTCTTTTTTTTCTGATGGTTCTCTACGGGGCAATTCGTAAAAACCTCAGTTTTCGTTTGAATTCGATTTTGGTTGGCATCGCCTTGTTTTTGCCGCTTTATGCAACCCATGCAACCCATGCTGTAGATCCAAACGCCGCAATGTTCGGAATCGAGAAAAAGCTGTCCTTTGTACTCTTTCCTTTGGTGTTTTCTTTTGTGCCTACCTTTTCGTTGAACAAAAGAAAGATAGAACACGGGTTTTTATTCGCCTTGTTTTTGATGTTATTACTGTGTTATTTGGGTGCATTTTTCAATTATGAGGAGCACAATTATAATACTGCCTATTTGTTCTCGTCTCATTTTTCTGGATTGTTTCATCACCCTACCTATGTATCCGTTTTCTGCGCCTTAGGGATATTCATTTTGTTTAAGCGTTGGGAAGCACCCCGAACAATGAGGGAACACTTGTTATCGGCGGTAGGGATACTTTTTTTACTCTATACCCATGTGCATTTAGAAAGTTTGTCGGGCTTATTATTCGCTGCACTACTCATGACATGGCTGGTTGGATATTGGTTGTTTCAAAAACAAGGGTGGACCGTGCTTATTGGTGTTTTTACGCTTGGTATGTTAGTTTGCTACCTGGGAATTTATTTCATCCCTTCCTTACGAAGTAATGTGTCAGATTCTGTTTATTTTGTGTCTAATTATGTGAAGGATCCATACGCCTATACGCATATTCCCCGTGGCGAAATTCGTGGCAACGATGCCCGCTTAATTTTATGGACCGCTTCTGCTGAACTCCTGAAAGAACATCCCAATGGCGTAGGGGTAGGGAACCTTCCCGTCGCAATAGAAGCCAAACTTTTGGAATATGGACAGGTTAATTTAGCCAAAGAACACCTGAATCCGCACAATCAGTTTTTTCATACGGCGGTAGAAACCGGTTGGATTGGGTTACTCTGGTTCATCATGATGCTAGTTACAATGCTTTGGTTTGGTTGGAAACATAAACAAGGCCTGTCAATGATTGTTGTGTGCGCTTTTGCTTTCAATGGATTGTTTGAATCGATGTTGGAACGTCAATCGGGCATTGTGTTCTGGTTGTTATGGAGTTGTATGTTCATTGGAATTCATCCAACATTTAAAATCCAAGCGAATGAACCCTGAAGTTTCTGTCGTTATTCCATGTTATAATGAAGCGCATTACATCGGGGATTGTATTCATTCGCTGCTCACGAATGGCACAGACCCTTCACACATGGAATTGTTGGTGGTTGACGGTGGATCGACCGATGGAACCGTCGAATTATTGAAAGAGCTTTCTCAACGGCATCTCCAAGTGAAGGTGCTGAATAATCCGGATCGAATTACACCACGGGCACTAAATATAGGGGTTCAGGCCGCTCAAGGAACTTACATTTTAATTTCAAGTGCGCACTCCTCCTTTGATTATGGGTATATCGGCACCCTTATTTCTACGATGAGCCAGCATGCTGATGCAATCGCGGTAGGTGGTGTGATGGAAACTAAGGTGAAAAATAGTACCGCAATGTCAGAGTCTATCCGCACCGTGCTTATGCATCCTGTGGGGGTGGGGAATGCTAAATTTAGAACAGGTGTTTCGGATATCATGACCGTGGATACCGTTCCCTTTGGATTATACCGTGCGCAAGAATTGAAAGCAGTAGGGGGCTATGATGAACGGCTAATACGAAACCATGACATGGAATTATCCAAACGCTTGCTGCGTAAAGGCGGAAAGATTTATTTAACCCCGGAGGCTAAATGCACCTATTATGCACGGGAAACGTTCAGGGCCATGGCAAAGAATAACTTCAATAATGGCCAATGGAACTTAAAAACAGTTTATATCACACGAACGTTTTCCTCCCTTAGCTTACGGCATTTTATCCCCATGTTATTTCTAGGTGCATGGACGCTCCCACTTTTACTTTCTTTAATCACTTGTAATCCTTGGTGGTCATTGGCTTCATTCGGAGTGCTCATTGCTTACACTGGAGTGTTAACCGCTGTTTCGTGGCGGGCGCGTAATGGAAAAAATAAGGTGTTAATGGTACTCATTGCCTTTAAGTTACTTCATTTTTCATACGGACTTGGTTCCTTAATCGGCTTACTGAGTTTACCGTTTACTTCTAGAAAGATATGAAGATCGAGCTGACATATCAATCAAGAATTGCTGAGTATCTTCAAATTGATGCGGAGCAAGTTTCGCTTTATTGGAAAGGACGAGTGGCCTTATACACCATGTTAAAAGCGATGGGAGTAGGTCCGGGAGATGAGGTAGTTCTTCCAGCCTTTACCTGTGTAGTAGTTCCCAATGCCATTCTATATTTGGGCGCAATTCCGGTCTATGTGGATATCAATCCGAATACCCTGTGTTGTGATGTCGCCCAGATTGAACAAGCACTTAGTTCTAAAACTAAGGTGATTTTAATTCAAAATATGCTCGGACTGAGCGTGCAGGTTTCTGAAATTATTACATTCGCTAAAGCACACGGCATTTACACCATCGAAGATTGTACCCACGGGTTTGGTGGGAAGCATCAGGGCGTGTTTAATGGCCTTCGGAGCGATGCCTCCTTTTTTTCGAGTCAATGGAATAAGCCCTTCTCTACTGGAATTGGGGGGATGTTGGTGGTTAATAATCGCGCATTACTTGAATCAGTGAATCACCTGCATTCGAATTTAATTAAACCCAGTGCTAAGGATCAGTTCATACTGTTTATACTTATTTGGGCAAGGACTTATCTACTAAAAGGCTTCACCTATTGGACCTTCCTTCGAATGTATCGATGGTTAAGTAAAAAAGGATTAGTCGTAGGCTCTTCTAGTGCCTCCGAATTGGAAGGAATTCAGATGCCTAAGGACTATGAAAAAGCAATGAGTAAGGTGCAATGCCGAGCTGGGTTGAAGGCATTAGGCACATTGGATCAAGTGATGATACAACGGAGAGATGCCGGATTTTCAGTGCATGAGTGGTTGACCAGTCAAGGCAAAACTACTGTGCCCGCAGAACATGTAGCCCAACATGCATTTCTTAAGTATCCCATGCTTGTTCGGGATAGGGAATTGTTTTTGCAGCAAGCTGAAAAAGGAAAAATCCCGCTGGGCGATTGGTTTATTTCCCCCTTGCATCCCGTATCTGATTCTTTGAAACCTTGGGGGCTAGATGTTTCTAATTTTCCAGATGCCGTATATATAAGTAAGCACATAGTTAATCTTCCCTTAGATTTACCTGTGCATAGATTGATTAATTTTCTCGAACTTTACAAAAACGAAATTATCTAGTATGTTACCTTTCTCTCCCCCTCGAATAGACCAACGAATCATTGATGAAGTTACAGACACCTTGCGCAGTGGATGGATTTCCACGGGTCCAAAGACTAAGTTATTTGAAAAGAAAATCACCGAATATGTAGGGTGTAAAACAACGGTTGCCGTAAGTGCATGGACCACTGGAATGGAAATCGTATTGCGTTGGTGGGGAATAGGACCGGGCGATGAGGTGATTATTCCAGTGTATACCTATTGCGCCAGTGCCAATGTGGTATTACATACCGGAGCAAAAGTGGTGATGGTGGATATCAATCCGGATGATTTTAATATCAGTATTGAAGCCATTCGCGCAGCAATTACTCCAAATACGAAAGCGATTATGCCGGTAGATATCGCCGGGTTGCCCTGTGATTTTTCAGCGATTAAGCAACTTGTGGAAGAGGCAAAACCCATGTTTAACCCAACAACAGCGGAACAACGCATGCTCGGGCGTATATTAATCGCGTCAGATGCCGCGCACAGTTTTGGCGCTACCTACATGGGAAAACAAATGGGCGCCATTGCTGATATTACCTGTTTTTCTTTTCATGCGGTAAAAAATCTGACCACCGCTGAAGGGGGTGCCATCTGTTTTAATCTACCAGAACCTTTTGATCACGACGAATTGTATAAATTGTTTTGTATAAAAATCCTGCATGGACAATCAAAGGATGCCTTGGCTAAAATGCAAAAGGGTGCTTGGCGCTACGACGTTATTGAGCCCGGATATAAGTGCAATATGACCGATATTCAAGCGTCAATCGGGTTGGTGGAATTGGAGCGCTATCAAGAAACATTACATAGACGAAACGAGATTTTTGATCAATATACGCAGGCGTTTGAAGCGTTTAGTTGGGCGGTGAATCCAATACGTGTAGACCGTTTTCGTGTATCATGTTGCCATTTATTCCAATTAACTATCCAAGGGATAAGCGAAGCGCAACGCGATGCCATTATGCATGAAATTTTTGAGCAAGATATAGCGGTGAATGTGCATTTCCAACCGCTTGCCTTATTAACGGCCTACAAGAATTTAGGGTATGATATTGCGGATTATCCCGTGGCGTATGATAAATATTCGAGAGAAATATCCTTACCAATTTATTATAATCTGACAAACGAGCAAGTGGATAGCGTGATTAAGGCGGTAACGTTTGCATATCATAAGGTGATGGGATGAAACGTTTAATGGATGTCGTATTTTCCTTTTTTATATTAATTGCGTTTTTACCCATCGGGTTCATTATTTCGATTTGTATAGCATTAGAATCTCGAGGAGGGGTCTTTTATCGTCAAGAACGCATTGGACTCAGTGGAAAACCATTTTTATTACTGAAATTTCGTTCCATGCGTCCGAATGCAGAGTTGCAAGGGAAACTTACGGTGGGATCGCGCGATCCTCGTGTAACTGGGGTTGGAGCCTTTGTGCGAAGGTATAAGCTCGATGAGTTTCCACAATTCATCAACGTACTAAAAGGGGAAATGAGCGTGGTGGGTCCACGTCCTGAGGTGTTGGAGTATGTTTCACAATACAGCGATGAACAACGAAGGGTTTTGGATTTTAAACCAGGCATTACTGATTTGGCCTCTATTACTTATTTCGAGGAAAATAAATTGTTAGCAAATGCCGTGGATCCTCAACAAACCTATGTGGAGGAAATCATGCCAGCGAAAATTCGAATTAATTTGGATTATCAAGTCAAGGCTACCGTTTGGAGTGATTTGGGCGTAGTTTGGAAAACGGCGTTAAGAATAATAAAATAAGGATAGCTTATCCTACAGAGGTATGAAGAAAGGGACGATACTGATTTTAATAGTTTTCTGTGCATCTGTGGTAAAAGGGCAGTCTTCCATTTCAGATACGGTCAATCGGAGATTGTTACATAAAAATTATCTTGGTGCGCAACTTGGGGGGCCAAGTTTCCTTTCCATAAATTACGAGCATTTTTTTAATGAACATTGGAGTATTGAGATTGGGGCAGGCTCTATTTTAGCAATTTCTGGAATTCATGCCCAAGGCCGTTATTACCTTGGATCTAACGCAAAACCTACCAAATTCGCTCCTTATGTG
>JBJTWL010000196.1:0-5147 GCA_046081745.1 Flavobacteriales bacterium
ATAGGTGCCTCCAGCCAGTGAATTAAAGGAAAGTTTATTTGTATTTCCAATAAAAATAGTATCCGTTTCTTCACCAATGATCACATACTTATAGGTAACATGCTTTGCCCCAAACAATTGACTGGACTGAAATTTAATTTCAAAATCTCGGGCATTATACGGGAGCTCAATGGCGTATGCCAATTTTTGTAGTTGACTCTCATTCACAAAACCCGCAGGAAAACGCGGATTTTTTTTATGAAATATAACCCTGGTTATTTTAGGATATAAATTAACTGACGGATTAATAACTTCGTTGGGATTGAAATAAACAAGCCCAAATATTCCCCCAAAATACAGCTTTCCTGAGGGGTCTACATAGGAAGCATTCATATTGTATTCATTGGGTTCAATCCCCCTTCTTTCAATCTTAGCATTTAGATCCCCACTGGAATTTATACAAATTAAACCCCGATTTGTACTTCCCCAAACATTGCCGTTCCTATCCTTAATTAAACTATTAATCGTGTTGTTTGGAAGGCCTTCTTGTTTGGAAATGGATTTAATTAATCCGTTAGATTGATTGATTTGTACTAACCCAGCGCCCATGGTGCCCAATAAAAAAACACCTTTTTTTAATTCCGTGAATGCCGTTAAGGGTTCCGTGATTAAGGATAGTAATTTGTCATTAAATTGAAAAGGTCTTAGACTAAAAACCTTCCCCTTCACGACCAATTGATACAATCCTAGGTTTTCAAATAATATCCACGTTTTACCCGCTTTATCCGCGTATATTTCACGAACCTGATCATGCAACCCGGGGTGAATTTCCGAGAAGATTCCCTGTGCTTTATCCAACTTTAACAAGCCCGATGAAGTCCCAATCAACAGGGTGTTTTTGGCAAGCGCATGAATTTTGAAGAAATTGGTATGTTTTAAAGCAAGGTGTTCATCCAATATGGGGATTGACTTGAACGAATTAACGCGGTTTGGACGAAAAGAATAAATTCCATCATAGCAGGCAACAAGATATTCTTCAGGTGAAATGGACTCAATATCCATAACAGATACATCCCTCTTGAGCTTTTCACTTCGGTAGAAATGTTCTGAAATTTCAGTAATTGGATTATACCTTGTAATTCCAAGATCGGTTCCAATTAAAAGCGACTGTTTATAGGTTGAGAAACTCCAAACGTTTTCACAGGGAAGTCCTTTTGATCGTTCAGCAGACGGTTTGAGGGTATAAAATCCGGATCCCGAAAGCATCGTGCATGATATGCCTCGATCAGAACCCACCCAAAGCACCTGATCGTTGGATAAAAAAAGACAATTCAGGTTGTTCGTGTTTAGTTGATTCGTCTGGAATAAATCCGCCGTGTAATTTACCCATTTGCCCTGTTTATCCAATGAGAATAGCCCTTGCTGATTGGTTGCCAAATAATACACCCCCTTGGTGTAAACCATGGCGGTTATGTTGTTAATATTGAGTGAAGAATTAACTAAGAATCGTTTTAACTTCGGTTTCTTATCATTTACATCTACCGCAAACACCCCTTTATTCGTGAATACAAAGAGGTGGTTGTTGCAATATCGTATTTGCTTTATGGAAATGGCCGGTAAAACCCATGGGACCACTTTTCCGTGCTCAGTTACCCGATAGATTACATTGTTTTTTCCAAGGATAAAACACTTGTTGTTCCCGCTAACCATGGATTTGACCGGGGTATTTATCCGTAAACGGGAATAGCGTCGTTGGTTCTTATCAAACCGAAATAGTCCGTGTTTAGCGGTTAAAACCAACACGCTTGAAGGACCTAACACTTCAATATTCTTGATGGCTTGATCACGCTTTTCTAGTAACGGATACGAGGTAAAACCCCCTTTCTTAAAAGCATACGTTAGTAGCCCTTTGCGCGTTCCAAACCACAAGTCATTATTGTCGTCTTTAACCGCATCGAAAATATATGCGTTTTTAATTCCTGGAACGTTTTCTCTGTTGAACGTCTCAAAGGATGTTCCATCAAATCGATTCAATCCCTCTTGTGTTCCGAACCATAATTGATGTTGTGCATCCTCTACCACACAGGTAACATTGGATTGCGATAAACCATCCGTTATGCGATAATGCTCAAAGGATAAACTGGATTGACTCCAAACGAAATGGAAACTTACAAAAAAAGTTAACCCAACGAATAAGTTGCGATTACCCGTTATTTTTTGGAGCATTGACGCTTGAATTGGCAATTTCTAGCATTTCTCTATCGAATAAATACATGCCTCCTGTCTCGTTACCGATTAGGTTTAGTTTCTCTAAAATTGACCTGGCCAATGCTTCCTCTTCCATCTGTTCAGAAACATACCATTGCATGAAATTGTGGGTTGTATAATCCTTTTCTTTGAGGCAAATATCAACGACTTCATTAATCGATTGGGTTACCGTAAGTTCATGCGCCAACAAGAGTTCGAACATTCGTTGAACCGTATCGAAATCAGACGGAGGTTGGACAATGGAAGGCACTATGGCTCGTCCCCCTCGTTCGTTGACAAATTTGACTAGTTTCAGCATATGAAATCGTTCCTCATCTGAATGCGCATACATAAAAAAAGCGGTTCCAGAGAGCCCTTTGGTTTCTGCCCAAGAGGCCATTGCAAGATAATATTGTGAAGAAGAAGCTTCTTTACTAATCTGTTCGTTTAATGCGGCTTCTATTTGCGGATTCATAGTGCTTTAATTTAAAATTCGAAGGTATAAAAAATAAGTTCCTGATTCAAGTTAATTTAATCCAATTCCTGTGGACTTATTTTAATTCTATTGTAGCGTTGAAGCAAAATCGGATAAAAGTTCATTACCCCGTTGAAAAACAACGAAGCAATAAAGGCCACCATGTTTTCATGGATCAAAAAAACAATGGTAAAGAACAAGCCAATAAACAATCCTATCAAATGCGAAGTTTCAGATCGTTTTGTTTCTTCATGAAATGCCTGAATATACGCTTTTCGTCCCTTTAGATATACCCGTTGGTTCAATTTCTTGAAGGGTGAATTAATCAATCGTTTCCGAAACCACTCAACACCAAGGGCTCTATAAAACCTTAGGCTTTCAATTTCTTTCGACCGATAATACGAGGATGAGATTCGATGTAATGGAAAGGCATGAAAATAAAAAAACCCATAAGCCATTGTTCCAAAGAAGAGGATAAAGTTTAAGGCAACTAATAGAAAAATATTCGCAGTTAGTTTACAAGCTTCTAATATTAACCATGAAATCCCCGTAAGCAGACACCAGGTGATAAAAACAAAAAGTGGGCGGCCAAGAAATTCAATGGTTTTTTTCAATGCCTTTCTCTTTTAAAAAGGTAATTGTTTTTTTAAATGCCTCCTCAAGGGGTGTAATCTTATATCCAAGGGTATTGATGGCTTTAGAGGAATCAACTTCCCAATGAAACTTACCCTTGGCTAACCATTTGGGTGTGATCTTAGCTGTTCCACCTAAAAAGCGCGCTTTAAAGAGTTCAAACATGGCATACGCATTTTGAAGAAAAAAGGGCGCATGAATCATGGTGCGGCGAATATTTGACAGTTCTGCTAAACGACTAAAAAATGTGTTATATGTGATATTGTGCCCTCCTAAAATGTACGTTTCGCCACTTTTGCCATGATGCATAGCAAGGAGATGACCTTGAGCAACATCTTCGATGTACGCATAGTTCCCTATTTCCTGTCCATCTCCAGGAATCAAGCGCCAATTATGGTTGACATATTGATCAAATAACAAGGTAATGCTTGACACTTCGGCATTTAACGTTGGTCCATAAACACGTGAAGGTGATACAATAACCACATCTAAGTGCTCCGAATTCGAAAATTCTTTAGCCTTCAACTCGCAAAGTACTTTCGAACATTCATAATCATTAAAAAACCCAATTTCTCTAACCTTTTCTTCTGTTACTACGGAAGAAATCGAAGGTCCATAACCCCCTGCAGAACTGGTAATTACAACGCGTTTAATTCCGTTTTCTTTAGCAACTTTTAGTACATTCAAGGTACCCGAAACATTTACTTCATAGTAACGAGATGGGTTTCTTTCCCAAACCCTTGTTAAAGCGGCAAGATGAAAAACATGAGTACAGCCGGTCATGGCATGAGTTAAAGCGTCCATTGAATCAATATCACCTTGAAAAATATGGATGTTTGGATGTTTGAAATACGAAATTCGATTGGGATCCCTTGCCAGGAGGTGCAGGATAATGCCTTCGTTAACTAGTAAAGATACCAAGTGGTTTCCGATGGTGCTTGTAGCACCTGTAATAAATACCTTCATTATATTCCTCTCGTTTGTTTCCAAGAATAAATCTTATCTGTAAGCCAAGCCGATGCTTCTAATGTTAATGCATGACCGGCATAATCATGCAGTGCAATATCGGCCCCTAATTTAATTTTTAGCTTAATAAAGCACCCACTTGAAACCAATTTATCCTTCATACTTCCTGCAATTAAGATAGGGACATCAATGGATTGATCTAATAGGTTAAATCGCTTGCCCGCAATCACTTGCCGAAAGATATTTCTTGCTTTATATGGGGTTAATTTTTGAATTCCAATCCAACTTTCAAGAATTTCATCCCGTGAATGGTTGTCATTCATGTTAATTTTCAGCAATTTTTTTTCCCTAACCCGGGAGGAAGGATGCAGCATAATTACCCCACAATCATACCAAGACCTGGGTTTAAATCGCTCTGTAAATTTACAAATCCCCTTTAGGCTTGGGGAAATTAATACCATGCCTTGGAAGTCATGTTTCTCCTGTTGAACCCAAGTTATAGCAACAAGTGCAGCAAGGGATGAAGCTATAAAAATATTAATGCCTTCTTTGGTATAGTACGTTATTCTTAAGATGTCAACGATACGTTCAATATGCAAGGGGGAATTTATTTGATTTAAGGTGCCAACGCCCGGCAAATCCATTTCGATACGCTTAGAATGCGGAAATCGTTCTAACAATTCCTTCGGAAAAGTTCCCCAATGATCAGATTGTCGAGAAAGTCCGCGAAGTAAATAAAAATTAACCATTCGTTTTTGAAGACGTTTTATTCCAATGGACGTAGGTGATTTCTGGATGATACGCTAATGCTGTCAAGCTGTTTGTAAAAGAAAGGGCAATATGAACA
>JBJTWL010000197.1:0-4210 GCA_046081745.1 Flavobacteriales bacterium
TGAATATATTTTAGTAGATTTTTCCGATTTCCAAAAATCAATTTCAAATTACCTCGAGTAGTTCCTTCTTGTTGCATTTCTTGAAACATGCTTGACTCCAAACTTCTCATTCGAATTACGAGTAATATTAACCCCAGCATACCACCAACCAGGTATGCAATTTGCCAATTCATAAACTGTACGCCAGTTAGGGTGTTTATTAGGGATCCAACTGCTTCTCCTTTGGCACCAATTACTGTGGCAAAAACGGCTCCGAGCGCCCCAAAACAAACAATGATCATGGTGCCGTAACCCCGTTTTTCTTTGGGCATCAATTCCGAAACAAGGGTGATACCCGCCCCTAATTCACCGGCTAGACCAATTCCTGCAATAATGCGAATGATGCTGTAGCTTGGAATATCCGTAACAAATGCATTGGCAATATTAGCTAATGAATACAAAAGAATGGATCCAAAAAGTACCTTAATCCTTCCTTTTTTATCCCCTAAAATCCCCCACAATAACCCCCCTAAGAACATACCAATCATTTGAAAATTGAAGAGCGTTTTACCCGTTGCTGCTCGTACTGAATCACTGGCATTTGGCATAATACTAAGTAGACTTTCTGCTTTTACAACGCCAAAAAGTACCAAATCATAGATGTCGACAAAATATCCAAGAGAGGCGACTATAATTAGGAATAACGATTTTCGATTAAAGGTGCGAGTTTCCATGTGTCCAAGTTACATATATTTTTTTGGGATGGTCATCCTCTGATCTTCATAAAAATATGAATCGTATGTCGGAAAGATTTGTTTCTTTGTATTCATTGAAATCAATCTATGGAAATTAATGAAACAGTTGCGATAGCCGAAAAAAAACCTTGGTATCGCTTGTTGTATGTTCAGGTTATTTTTGCGATCCTTGTTGGTATAGTTTTAGGTCATGTTTGGCCCGAACAATCAAAGGGCTTAAAAATTTTAGGTGACGGATTTATTGCCTTGGTAAAGATGATTATCGCTCCAGTAATTTTCATTACCGTATCCACCGGACTTGCCTCTATGAACAACTTAAGTACGGTTGGCAGAGTTACCGGAAAAGCCATGCTCTACTTTATTACGTTTTCCACCTTGGCGCTCGTAATAGGTATGGTCATTGCAAATTTGGTTCAACCCGGCCACGGAATGAATATTGATCCGACTTCGTTGGACCCAAAGTCAATAAAAGATTATGTAGATGCGTCTAAAGAACATTCTTTAACCTCGTTCATTCTTGGAATCATTCCAACTTCCTTGCTCAGTTCACTTACCGGGGATAGCATTCTTCAAGTATTATTTGTAGCAATAATGTTCGGGGTTGGTCTTTCTATGACCCAAGAAAAAAGTAAACCGGTGATTGATTTCTTACATGCCTTGGCACATCCGATTTTTAAAATTGTCGAAATCCTAATGAAATTGGCTCCCGTTGGAGCCTTTGGTGCCATGGCGTTCACGGTGGGAAAATACGGTTTGGCCGTTTTATGGAATTTAATTGGATTGGTAGCCACTTTTTATGTTACGGCTATCCTTTTTATTGTTGTAGTTCTTGGGTTAGTAGCATGGTACAATAAGTTTTCAATCTTTAAATTGTTGAGATATATTAAAGATGAACTGTTTTTGGTGTTGGCTACAAGTTCCTCGGAGTCTGCCTTGCCAAATCTAATGAGAAAACTAGAAAAGTTGGGTTGTACAAAACAAGTCGTTGGCTTGGTGGTTCCAACAGGGTATTCTTTTAATCTAGACGGCACCAATATTTATATGACCTTGGCAGCTTTGTTTATTGCTCAAGCCTGTAATTTCCCGTTAACCTTAAATCAGCAAATCCTAATTTTACTTATTGCCATGCTCAGCTCGAAAGGTTCTGCAGGGGTCACCGGAGCAGGATTTATAACCTTAGCGGCCACCTTGGCCGTGGTAAAAGGATTTCCAGTTCAAGGAATTGCCTTAATATTGGGAGTAGACAAGTTCATGTCGGAATGTCGCGCCTTAACTAATTTTATTGGCAATGCGGTGGCAACGCTTGTGGTGGCCCGCTGGGATAAACAACTGGATGAGGCAACGTTAAAAAAAGAATTGGGATAGCATATTTTAACAGATACATTGCCTTTTAATTTGATACCTTCGTAAAAAATCAATCATGGTCCAAAATTTATCAGATTCAGTTTCAATCCTTGGTAATTATCTAGCAGAATTACGAGATGTTGAGATTCAAAAAGATCCCATGCGTTTTAGAGCTAATTTGGAGCGGATTGCTGAAATCATGGCGTATGAAATATCTAAAAAGTTAAAGTATAAGGCGGTTGATGTGGAAACGCCCCTTGGAATCGCACCCAGTAGCATATTAGCGGAACAACCAGTTTTAATCACCATATTACGTGCTGGTCTGGCCATGCACAGTGGGTTTCTTCGTTATTTCGATCGTGCAGAAAGTGCTTATGTATCAGCGTATAGGAAACATACAACTCCAGAAGAATTTGAAATCTATGTGGAATACCTTGCCGCACCGGTTCTTGAAAATCGAGTTTGGATTATTTCCGACCCAATGCTCGCGACAGGAAATTCAATGAATGCCGTATTCGATGCGCTCAAACAACATGGGCTTCCTAAAAAAATATATATCGCTGCAGGGATTGCTACTAAGGAGGCACTTGATCGTGTAACGGCCCATTTTCCGGGGCATACAGAGATTTATGTGGCTGCTGTGGATAAAGAATTAACAGCGCAATCGTACATTGTTCCCGGGCTCGGAGATGCGGGTGACTTAGCGTTCGGCGAAAAAGTATAATATGGATTGGCACATCCTCTGGAGTACTTTTGTACTGGCAACCTTTAAGTTTTTATTCTCTGGTATTCCCGGTGCCAAACTCGGTGCTCCGATTTGGGAGGTGACCGTTGCATCCGCCCTAGGGGGATATTTTAGTGCCATCGTATTTTATTTTGCCAGTGAAAAAGTTATTGAATTTCAAAACAAACGAAGATTGGCAAAAATCCAAAAAGGAAATTTCAAGGTAAAGAAAAGCTTTACTCGAACCAATAAGTGGGTGATAAAAATCAAAAAGACCTTTGGGATTTTAGGGTTAACGTATTTGGCTCCTTTGTTTTTATCAGTACCAATTGGGTCTATAATTTGTGCCAAGTTTTACAGTAATAATAAATTTACGTTTCCCTTGATCATCTTATGGATAAGTGTTAATTCGATTTTGTTGAATTTGTTGTGGTATGCCTTATTCGGGTAAGCATATTTTTTTCGATTTAGATCGTACCCTATGGGATTTTGAAAAAAATTCTAAGCGAGCACTTCGTCTGCTTTTTGAAGAATGTAAACTAGATGCTCATATTCCATCCTTTGAGTTATTTCATAAGGTATATCATAATAAAAACAAAGCACTTTGGCATGCATACGCTCATGGTAAAATCACCAAAGAATCCCTGCGCTATGAACGATTTCGATCAGCCCTGAAGAAATTTCAAATAGACGATGAATTGCTGATCAAGCGATTTGGGGACGGGTATGTAGAATTGTCTCCTAAACAAACAGCATTGGTTCCTTATGCTTCGGAGGTGCTAAGCGATCTAAAAGAAATGGGGTTTTCGCTTCATATTATTACGAATGGATTTTTAGAGGTACAACATATTAAATTGAAACATGCAGGCATTCACCATCAGTTCGATATTATCCTCTGCAGTGAAGAAGTGGGTGTAAATAAACCGAATCCTCAAATTTTTAAGCATGCATTAAGCTTGGCTAATGCATCTGCTCCATTAAGTTTAATGATTGGAGATGATTATAGAGCTGATATTGCCGGTGCTATCAAAGCAGGGATGCAAGCCATTTGGTATCAAGAAAAGAAGAATGACAAATCTAAGTATGATCACAAAGTCAATTGCCTAAGCGAGATCCCTCAACTTGCCGCAAAATTGATGCGCTAATTATCGGTTTTTTTCTTGCCGTGTTTTTTCAAACATAGCGATACCTGCGGCAACACCAACGTTTAAAGAACTGGTAGTTCCTTCCATTGGGATGGTAACCCGAAGATCAGCCATATTTAGAATATCCTGTGTGATTCCATCTTCTTCAGAACCCATAACTAAAACAATCGATCCTCGGAGATTTGCTCCATCTATGGCTACCTTCGTTTTCTCAGTAACAGCGGCGATTCGAATTCCTAATTGTTGCAAATGGAATAACGTGT
>JBJTWL010000198.1:0-2672 GCA_046081745.1 Flavobacteriales bacterium
GGTACAAGAAGTTTCGAATGCTCAAGGACTAACCTTAATCGTAAACGGACAAGTAACCCCACTAACATTATCCAATGGGGCAATCACCTCTACTTTTACGTTACAATCAGGAGTTAACAACATCATGCTTTCTGGAACCAATGGGTGTGGAACAGATACTAAATCGATGCAAGTCACCTACGTTCCTTGTACTGCTCCTACCCTTACCCTTCTTGGAACGAATGCAACGGTGACCAATGCGGCTTATGTATTCAATGCCACAGTTGGTGGAGTTAATGCTCAACAACTTACCTTGACCCTAAATGGTAATCCAGTTCAAAATTTCTCAATAAATGGTTTTGCCCTGTCTGCTTCCTTGAACTTACAACCTGGAACAAATAATATTGTACTGTTTGCACAAAATGGCTGCGGAACAGATCGGGAAGAATTGACCATCATTTATCAAAATTGCACCGCACCTACGGTAAGTATTGCTGCATTAAATGATACGGTAGCACAAGGAATTTATGCGTTCGTTGCTACCCTCGCCAACATGCCGAGTATACAAGGAATAACCCTTACACTCAACGGTCAGAACATCCCAAGCTTCAGTTATTCCAACGGGACCTTAACCGCAAGTTTAAATTTAGCTAACGGCGACAATACCATCGCTGTAAATGCAATCAATGCCTGCGGGAATGCTGCACAAAATGCAGCCGTATTTTACAACCATTGTCAAGCACCAAACATCATCGTTACTTCCGCACTTCAAGCGAGTGACG
This sequence comes from Flavobacteriales bacterium, assembly GCA_046081745.1. GTDB lineage: Bacteria > Bacteroidota > Bacteroidia > Flavobacteriales_D > Crocinitomicaceae > UBA952. Next base: position 762 of record JBJTWL010000198.1, read on the forward strand.
GAAGTTACCAATACGTGACCACCTTGGAAAATGTTTACGATATTGAAGGGGTATATTTCACATTTAACGGACAAAACACACCGTTTACATTTGAAAATGGGGTAATAACAGCGAATGTTACCTTAAATCCTGGTTCAAATACCTTCTTCATGACTGCCGGAAATAACTGTGGGACTGATACGGAAACCACCACAGTTACTTTTGCGAATTGTACGCTTCCTGAAATCATCATTAATGGTAGTATTGCCAACGGTGGAAGTTCAACCGCAAGCTCGGTTATCATCAACGCATCAGTGAATGGTTATGATGGAAATACAACCGTTCAAGTAACCAAGAATGGTAACCTCGTTAATGGCCTTTCTTGGGCAACAGGGTCTATTAGTCAAAACGTTAATTTATCAGACGGATTAAATACGATTACCATAACCGCAACAAATGCTTGCGGCACGGATACTGAAACATATACAGTCACTAAATGTAAAGCCCCAACGATTAGTTTAGTGAGTCCTTTGTCGAATGTTACCAACGTTTCCCTAGCGGCATATGTATTAACCTTCAACATTCAGAATGTAACAAACGCCAATGAAATAAGCTTAACTCAAAACGGCTTTCCTTTATCTGGTATTAGTTTAGGGGGAAGTATCGCAACACTTCCTGTGATGTTACAAGCTGGCGCGAATAATTTCAATCTTTCGGTAACCACAGCGTGCGGGTCTACTCAAACTTCTTTTACCATTAACTATACGGCAAATGTGGCACCTCCCACCAATAATCCGAATACCAACGACAATAATGGCGGTGTTGAAAAACCAACAAATAGTCCACAAAACAATCAACCTAAACCGGTTAATACCCCAAATAAAGGTGGTGGGGGTACAGCACCTACCAACACACCTTCTCCAAATAACACACCAACCCCTGCAAAACCGGCTCCAAATCCTACCCCGACACCTTCTCCGAATAACACACCAACTCCTGCAAAACCGGCTCCAAATCCAACCCCGACACCAACACCGAATAATACCCCAACCCCTGCCAAACCAACGGTAAATCCGACACCCACTCCAACACCTAGCAACACCCCAGCGAAGGAGGAAAAACCCCCAGTTAACACCAATCCTACACCTACAAAAGAGACCAAACCTGTTGAAGGTGGAGGAGGAGAAAAAATTCCAGTTCAAAACAAACCCGGCAAAGGAGGAGGTAAATAAATTGCTTTTTATCTAAAGGGTTTTTTATAGTGCGTAGTATTTCGTAAATTCGCACCTTAAAATTTATTTAAATGGCTATTATTACGAAGTTAAGAGATAAGTATTCTTGGTTGTTAATCACCATCGTTGGACTTGCATTGATAATCTTTATTCTTCAATCGTTATTTGATTTTATGAATTCAGGCCGTGGTGCTGAGGGTGATTATGGCATTGGTTTAGTTAACGGAGAAAAGGTAAACATTGACATCTACAACAAACTTAGCGAGCGCGTACAATCGCAAGATCGTGCTCAAAAACAACAAGAGCAAAAAGAATTCACTGACGAGGATATGGAGGCTGCAAATGATAAAGCCTTCAATTTCATGGTAGATTCAACCTTGACCAAAGTAGAATACGATGCCTTAGGAATCGATGTGAGTGAGCGTGAATTTAATGCTTACTTAATGGCTACCGATGGTTTTGGGGTGCTGCAAGACTTAAACCAATTTTTCGTTGATAAAGCTACGGGAGCCATCTCAGAGCAATCTATGAAAACAGGGCGTGTTGAGTTACAAAAAACGTTAACCAAACTTAAAACAGCCAAAAAACCAGAAGAAAAGGCTCAGTGGGAAGGAACAAAAAAATACTTCATGGACCGAAGAAAAAACGAAAAGTATTTCTCGTTGATTAGCCAAGGGGTATATGTAACTAAAGTAGAAGC
>JBJTWL010000199.1:0-4256 GCA_046081745.1 Flavobacteriales bacterium
TTTGATTTAAGTTACAGCTACCATATTGGTACGGATTTGTATCAACAAGGATTGAATTTTTCCAATTTGAATTGGGCTAAAACCGCGGACCATCAACATACCTTGGCCTTTAACCTTGACATGGAATCGTTCTTTTTTAATCCATCTCAACCCATAAATATTCCTTCTGAACCGTTTACACATTCTGGTGCCGGTCTTGGTGTCCTCACGCAAAAAGTTGCCCTTAACTTTAAGAATGCACTTCAACCGCAATGATTCGGCTGTTATTCATTTTACTTGGATTACTTGTTGTAAGCTCCTGCGGAAAGGATAAAGTCAGGTATAAACCTACCCCGTATCAACTAAACATCCCTTCACACTTTCCAGAAATGAATATTCCTGCAGACAATCCAATGACTGTGGAAGGTGTTGAACTCGGAAGGTTTTTGTTCTATGAAAAACGCCTGAGTGGTAATGATCAAATGAGTTGTGGTTCTTGCCATACGCCGAATACTTCCTTTTCCGATTCTGCGAAATACTCTACCGGTATTGACGGCATCAAAGGAAACCGTAATGCGATGGCCTTAATTAATTTAGGTTGGGATTCTTTTTTCTTCTGGGATGGTAGAGCAACATCCTTAGAACAACAAATTTTGGAGCCTGTTCCAAATCCGATCGAAATGCACCTATCGTGGAAAGAAGCCATTTCAAAACTGAAAAAGGATACTTATTACCGCAACCAATTTTACAAAGCATTCGGTGTAGAAGATTTTGATTCAACCCACGCCGCAAAAGCCATTGCCCAGTTCATTCGAACCATGATTTCAGGCAGCAGCAAGTTTGATGTGATGTATAAAATCGAAAACAATAAGCCCTTAAGTACCTCAGAACAAACCGTTAGTATTGACCCAGAAGAATGGGCCGGTTACGATTTATTTAAAAGCTTGAACGGTGCTGATTGTTTTCATTGCCATAATGGCCCACTCATGCGCGTTGCGAAGTTTAGTAATAATGGGCTTGATTTTTCATTCTTGGATTTAGGACGGGGAGGCATTACGAACAACCCCAATGATCACGGTAAATTTAAGGTGCCTACCTTGCGGAACATCGCACTGTCTGCGCCCTACATGCATGATGGCAGGTTTAAAAATTTGGACGAAGTGATTGAGCATTATTCTTCAGGGATTCATCCTTCACCAACCATTGACCCCCTGATTGAATTTTCAAGTCAAGGTGGTGTTCAATTAGACGCACAGGAAAAATACTTACTCAAGAAATTTTTACTCACATTGACAGATTATACCTTCATTAACAATCCTGATTTTCAAGACCCGAATTAAATGGAAGATAAATTAACCACTGAGGATAAAGCCTTAAAAATAAATCTCACCAAAGATATTTATGGGTGTTTTGCGGAAATCGGTGCAGGTCAAGAGGTAGCAGCCAATTTTTTTAAAGCTGGAGGGAGTTCAGGGACCATTGCTTTTACCCATTCAGCCTATGACATGAAGGTTTCCGATGCGATGTACGGCGTCGCAAAACGTTATGTATGTGAGGAGCGACTTTTAACCATGTTGGTTTGGGAATGCGATCAATTAATGAAGGTGCTCCCTCAAAAGAACAAAGAATCACGTTTCTTTGCCTTTTGTAATACTGTTGAGTCGCTTAATTATCATAAAACCAATCAAGGTCAAGGTTGGGTTGGTATCCGATTTCAAAAAATGATCGGTGGACCATTCAATGAAATTATACTGCATGTTAAAATGCACGATATTTCCAATAAAGCTCAACAAGAAGCCCTTGGTATCCTGGGAGTTAATTTGATTTATGGGGCCTTCTTTCAAACAAAAGACCATGAGGAGTTTGTGAATTCGATGGTGGCTCGGTTACCCCGCGAACGGATGGAAATTGATATGCTTCGTTTTACGGGACCTGACTTCGAAGGAATAGACAATCGGATGATTGCCTTAAGTTTAGTACGTAAAGGTATAACCGATGCGACGATGTTTGATTTAGCAAAGAATGTCTTACAACCGGCTACGGCATTGTATAAAAAGAACATCCTACTCATGAGAGGAAGGTTTCGTCCAGTTACCCATGTTCATGTAGACATGATTGAAAACGGAAAAGTTTGTTTTCTAGAAGATCCTCGGGTAAAACACACCAACGTTGAGGTGATTTTTGAGTTGACCTTGAAAGACCTCACGGCAGACGGGAAAATTTCCGATAAAGATTTCTTGGATCGAGCGGAACTTTTAAGTTCTCTCGGGTATACGGTAATGATTTCAAATTACTTGAAGCATTATAAAATGGTAGAATACCTTTCTGCCATTGCTAAGGGACAATTTATGGGCGTAATCTTAGGGGTTTATAACCTTAGCACCATTTTCGATGAGCGTTATTATGATAACCTGCCAGGGGGCCTATTGGAAGCATTTGGAAGAGGCTTTGGGCATAATGTAAAACTATACGTTTACCCAGCAATTGATGTAGAATCAGGGGCATTACTCGACATGTATAATATGGAGTTGCCTGTACACCTCAAAGGCCTAATGGATTACATGGTTCAAAACGATAAAATTGCCCCAATTAAGCATTTTAATGATAAAAACTTACACATCATGTCGGATGATGTGCTTAGTAAAATTAAAAGCGGTTCAAAAAATTGGGAAGAGGATGTACCCTATGAGGCAGCGCAAGCAATTAAGTTCTTTGAGTTGTTTGGTTACAGCAAAGCATAAGTATGCCGCACATTAAAAATGCCCTCATCCGTTTTCGGATTATCGATCGAATGATTCGAAATCCCTACAAGCCATACCCTAGTAAAGGCGATTTACGAGAGGCCTGTGAAGAATCTTTATTTGGTTCAACCTATGGAGAACACATTTGCGATTCTACCATTGAAAAAGACCTCTTTGCTATGCGGATGGAACACGATGCGCCCATCAAGTATAGCCGTAAATATGAAGGCTATTATTATGTGGACCCCGAGTATACCATTAACGATATTCCCCTTTCTGAAGACGAACTGGAATCCATTCGGTTTGCGGTTCAAACCTTGCAGCAATTTCAAGAAGTACCCTATTTCAAAGAATTTGGAAGTGCAATTGATAAGATTGCTACGCGGATAGCGGTTGCAGGTACCGACGGACAAGAACCCAATGCATTTATAGGGTTTGAAACAGCCTATGCCTCTGTAGGCAATCAATGGCTTCCCTTGCTCTTGTCAGCTATTCAAGAAAAAAAGATTTGCACCTTTAGTTATGCCTCGTATAAATCGGGTATAGCAAAACCCAGAAAGGTAGTACCCGTGTATCTTAAAGAATACCGCAACCGGTGGTACCTGATTACCTTTGATTTTGAGAAATCCGATTGGATAACCTACGCCCTAGAACGTATGGAGGGAGTAGAAGTGAGTGATGCCCTGCATGTGCTCAAGGAATCCTTTAATCCTAGTACCTTTTTTGCTGAAACCATTGGAATTACTACCGAAAAAAAAGCAGCAGAACGAATAGAATTGGAGGCGAATGAAATTGCTGCCAAGTATATCGAATCACAACCCTTGCATTTTACCCAAGAGAAAATTGATTCGAATCGCTTTGCCTTAACCGTGCAAATCAACGAAGAACTCATTCGCGCCTTGCTTGGATTTATGGGAGAAATCCGAATTATTAGCCCAATTCATCTATGTCAAACTTGGAACGAACGCATTAAAAAACAACTTTCAATAGAAAAAAATGGAAATACTTTTTGAAATTAATCAAGGCATCGCCTGGATTAAACTAAATCGACCGGAAGTGTACAACTCTTTTAACCGAAGCATGGCGCTTCAAATGCAAGCGTGTTTAGCCGAAGCCGCGAGCGCAGAGGACGTTCGAGCTGTGGTCATTACAGGGAATGGAAAGGCGTTCAGCGCAGGGCAAGACCTTGGCGAAGCGGTTGATCCCAATGGTCCTGGATTAGAAACCATCCTTTCCGAACATTACAATCCCATTATCCGTCAGATTGTAGCGTTAGAAAAACCAGTGATTGCCCTAGTGAATGGGGTTGCTGCGGGTGCAGGAGCGAATATCGCCTTGGCTTGTGATGTGGTGATTGCCCATGAACACGCGAGTTTCATTCAAGCCTTCTCGAAAATCGGATTGATTCCAGATTCCGGAGGCACGTATATTCTTCCGCGCTTGATCGGATCGCAAAAAGCCTTAGCCTTGATGATGACGGGTGATAAGGTGAGTGCCAAAGAAGCCGAACAAATGAATATGATTTTTAAGGCAGTT
>JBJTWL010000200.1:0-7005 GCA_046081745.1 Flavobacteriales bacterium
TGATATAGTTTAACCCGTCTGTATGTTCAAATTTCAAAAAATCTTGGGCAATAACGAAGGGTTGATTAACATAGTTCCCATCATACGGAGTATCGCTATTATAGATATACCCATTTATCGTGCTCGGTTGGTCGTGTAACATGATGTATTTCATATGATCAATACCAACAGATAATTGTAAATCGTTTTTGAAATAATAGCCAATTCTCGCATTGTATTGGGGAATTGTCATTTTATTTGGCTTAAAATAAAGGGAAGGGTAAAACGGTGATTGTCGATCGACGGCTACCACGTCATAGAGTTGAAAATCATAGGTGTTTCCACTAAAACGTATGGTTGAAGGCGAATAAAAAGCCCGGTTCCACCCCCAATAGAAATAGAACGACCCTTTGTTAAATGCGTTTGGTTTGCGCTGTGCAGCCACAGAAAAAGTAACAAAAAGGAAGACTAGGATTTTAATGTTATGCATACCCAAATTTTCGTTCTGTAAAGATGAAGATATTTACGCATTCTAAGTTAAAGAAGATAAACTTTTAATAATTTTAAGTCATGAAATTTCCAGTTCTGTTTAGTGTACTTTTTTTCGGATGGACCTTGACTCAAGGTCAGAAACTCATTGAAATTGATACCAGCAACCAACGAATCATTTTGATTGAACATAATAAAGAACGAAAGGCCTTAAATATTCCAAACCTATCGTGGAATGTAGAAATTGCAAGCTATGCACAAGAATGGGCTATGCGCTTAGCAGCAGAAGATGATGATATATACCACCGGGATAGTCCTTTATACGGTGAAAACATATCTTGGATCGGATGGATCTCTAATGAAAATGAAGCATTGAAAGAGGGGGTGGCTATGTGGAACGAGGAAAAGGTATATTTCAAATATAAACCGATAGGAAACGATTGGGCAAAATCAGGACATTACACACAAGTAATTTGGAAAAAAACTACCGAAGTTGGGTGTGGTGCCGCAGTGAGCGCCTCCGGTGCCTTTTACTTTGTATGTAATTATAACCCCCATGGAAATATTGTTGGGGAAAAACCTTATTAGTATGAAAACATCCGTCATAATTTTACTAGCTTCGTTGTGCCTTACCGCTTGTAAATCCTCCAGTGGCTGTAATTGCGCAAAAACAGAAATAACACTAAAAAAATAATTCCCTATGCCCATTTATTATATCCTAGGTGCCATCGCAGTTATTATACTGAGCGGACTTTATACCGTAAATCAAGGAACTATTGTGGTAATTACCCTATTTGGGAAATATAAGCGTACCGCGGCACCCGGATTGCGATTAAAAATCCCATTTATAGAAAAAGTGTATAAGCGCATTTCTTCGCAAAACCAGAGCATTGAAATGGAATTTCAAGCGGTCACCATTGATCAAGCCAATGTGTATTTTAAAAGTATGCTTCTTTATGCTGTAATGGACGAACATGAAGAAACCATAAAGAAGGTTGCCTTTAAATTTATTAGTAATAAAGACTTAATGCAAGCACTCATTCGGACCATTGAAGGATCGATCCGCTCTTATGTTGCTAGTCAGAAACAATCCGAAATTTTAGGCTTACGCCATGAATTGGTAGAAAGTGTTAAAGGTCAAATCGATCACACGCTTGAATCATGGGGTTATCATTTATTAGACTTACAAATCAATGACATCACCTTTGATACTGCGATTATGGAGAGCATGAGTAAAGTGGTCGCATCGAACAACCTAAAGGCTGCTGCTGAAAATGAAGGACAGGCCCTCCTCATTACCAAAACAAAAGCCGCAGAAGCAGAAGGGAATGCCATTAAAATTGCGGCTATGGCGGAAAAAGAAGCGGCAATGCTCCGTGGACAAGGAGTTGCGTTGTTCCGTCAAGAAGTAGCGAAAGGTATGACAGAAGCAGCAGAGCAAATGCAACAAGCGAACCTCGATACCAATGTCATCTTATTCTCGATGTGGACTGAGGCCATCAAAAACTTTGCTGAGTACGGAAAAGGAAATACCATATTCCTCGATGGCAGTCCGCAGGGAATGGAACATACCATGCGGCAGATTCAGGCCATGATGACAGAGAAAGGTCAACAATAGCCATCAATTCTTCCATTCTTCACACCGTATTAAATTTCATTTTTAGATTTTTTCACATCTGTTTTAAACAATTGTTTAATATTTGTGTTTAAACTTGCACCGCGAAATGCAAAAATGAACCAAAGCGCCGAAGAAAAAATTAAAAATGCCGCACTCCGAGTCTTTATTCAAAAGGGCTCTGCGAATTGTACTTCCCGTGAAATAGCGCGTGAAGCAGGCATGAATGTCGCCTTGGTTAATTATTATTTTCGGTCCAAAAGCAAATTATTCGCCATTATTTTCGAATCTGTCATGCAGGACTTTCTTAAATCGATGGTGCAAGTATTTAGCGCAGACTTACCCATTCGTGAGAAAATTAGAATCCTGATTGAACGTGAATTTGAATTTTTAGGGCAGCACCCTGATATCCCAAATTTTGTATTGAACGAATTAGCTCGCAATCCAGAGGCGATTGAAGGATTTATACCCGTATTAAATATGGTCAATGAATCTGGGGTTTTTGATGAAGCTAAAAAACTTCAAGAACGCGGCGAGATGCGCCAAATGGATATCGTTCAAATAACCATTCTCATCATGTCGAACTGTCAATACCCGTTCATGGCACAACCCCTCATGAAAGTCATTCATGGGGTCAGTAATGAAACGTACAAAGAACACCTTAACGCCCATAAAACGCACGCCGTTAATATGGTGCTTGGGTATTTATTTCCTAACGATAAACAATAATTCCTTATGAATAAAGCCGTCCTGTTTCTCTTCTTATTTCTTACGTCATGGGCATCCGCCCAGGAATATTCCTTATCGGATCTTTTAAAGATGGCTGATACCGCTAACGTCACCTTAAAAAACGCTCGGCTAGATATTGTATCAAATTTGAACCAGCGCAAAGCTTTTCTAGCGAGTCAGTACCCAAAAATTACTGCCTCAGGAGATTATAGGTACAATGCCATTATCCCCGGACAAATTATTCCTGCTGACTTTTTCGGTGGCCCTCCAGGCACCTTCGCCGAGGTTAAATTTGGAGTTCCCATTAACTTAAGCAACACCGTTCAACTCACACAATTTCTATTCAATCCTCAATTGAACTACGGGTTAAATGCACTGGCTATAAACGCTCAAGTAGTTCAAGTTCAAGAGAAAATCGCATATCAAGAAGTTCACTATCAAGTGTCAAATACCTTTTTTGCCTTGCAAGCCATAAACCAACAACTGGCTTACTTGCAGAAAAACGAAAAAAATATGGATGAACTCATCCGTAATATGGAATTAATGCTTCAACAAGGTTTAATTATCCCGACGGAACTTGATAAACTTAAAATCAACCGTAATAGCATTACTAACGGAATTATCAAGCTCGAAAATACACGCTTGCAATTGAATCAGTTGCTTTCCATTTTAGTCGGTATTACCGAGGGTACGGAGCTATCCATTGCCAGCGACGAAATTATTTCAAATCCAACGATTACTGAAACCACCACAGGACTTAGGCCAGAATTGGAATTAATTCAACTTCAAAAACAAATGAACATTGAAGAACGCAAAGGAACTTACATGGCCTACCTTCCTACCCTTTCGTTGTATGCAGCATACAACTACAACTACAACATGAAACCTGAAAATGATTTTAGAACCGGGATTCCGTCTGCATTTTTAGGTTTACGCTTAGAATGGACGTTATTTGACGGCTTCGAGAAGAAAAATAAGTTGAAAGTAAATGCCTATAACAAAGAGAAACTTCAGAATCAAGAGGCGTTAGCAACGCAACAAATGAATTTGGCGACCGCCAATGCGAAACGTGAGGCTGAGTTACAGACAGCAAATTTAGAAATGAATAAAGAACAACTTAAATTGACAGAACGTGTTTATGACGCTGCAAAAGCACAATTTAAGGCGGGAACGATTAGCACCAACGAGTTACTCCAAGCGGATAATGGACTTCAACAAGCGCAGTCCAGTCTGGTAGGAGCATACCTATCATTACGTCAAGCCGAATTAAGCTATTTAAAATCAATAAGTCAACTCAAATAAGAAGCCATGAAAATTAACAAAAGTATCCTAACAGGAATTGTAATTGCTATCCTTCTCATCACATTCACGGTAGTGAAATTAATGTCTAACAAAAAGTTAGTTGAAGAAAAGATATATATCCCGGATGTAGACGCCCCAGCGCTGGTAGAGGTGGTAACACCTGCAATGCACACCTTTGAAGATGAGTTTTCCTATCTTGGAACCTTCGAACCGTTTCGTCAGAATCTAATTGGTGCCGAAGGGAATGGACGGGTAATCTCCATGAATGTTTCTGAAGGAGACCAAGTTGGGCAAGGCACTGTGCTCGCGAAACTTGATGACGAACTGATTAAACTTCAAATTGAGAATTTAGAAGTTAGCATCGAAGGACAAGAGAAGGATGATGATCGATACACGACCCTAGCCAATCAAAATGCAGCGCCCGCCATTCAAGCAGAAAAAACGAAACTTGGAATTAAAGCAGCAAAAATCCAAAAGAAACAATTAGAGAAACAACTTAAGGCAACGGTCATCAAAGCACCCTTTGCCGGGGTAATCACGAAAAAGTTAATTGACTTGGGATCTGTGATTGGTGCCGGATCACCTGTGGTCGAAATTACCGATATCTCTAAACTAAAACTGACGGTAAATATCCCGGAACGAGACATTCAAAAATTCAAAGTAAATCAATCCATTAGTATCACAAGTGATCAAGCCAGCGGAACCCTTAGTGGTAAGATTTCCAACATCGCCGTACAAGCAGACAAATCGCACAATTTTAAGGTGCAAATTACCGTAAACAATGCAAACAAAGCCCTTCGCGCTGGTATGTACGGTTCTGCAGTTATCCAAAGTGACTACAGTGTATCCAATCTTTCAATACCTAGAAAAGCCATCGTTGGTTCGCTTAAAAATCCACAAGTGTATGTGGTACGAAATGGAAAGGCTAAACTGGTTTCTTTTGGTGCCGGACTTTCAGAAGGCGATGTAATTGAAGTTCGAAGTGGATTGCGCGCTGGGGATAAGGTTGTTGTTCGCGGGCAAATCAATCTAAGAGACAATAAAAACGTTAAAATCGCTCAATAACATGACACTTACCGAATTATCGATCAAAAGACCGTCCTTCATTATCGTTATTTTCACGATTCTGATTGGTGGTGGGTTGCTAAGTTATCAGCAGCTGAGTTATGAGTTGATGCCAGACTTTTCGCCGCCCGTATTAACGGTTACCACAACCTATCCTGGTGCATCGCCTGCTACGGTTGAATCTCAAGTATCAAAACCCCTTGAAGATGGTCTTAGCGGAATTGAAAACCTTTCAGAAGTAACTACCTTCTCTTTGGAAAATGCCTCTATCGTCCTTCTGGAATTTAAAGATGGAGTCGATATCAACATGGCTTTGCAAGAGGCCCAGCGTAAAATCAACACGATTGAATCGGTTTTACCTGATAATTCGACCAGACCGGTTTTAGCGAAAATTGAACCTAACGCCACGCCGGTTCTCCAAGTAATTGCTACGGCCAAGAACATGGGGGGAAAAAAATTCATGACCTTGATGGATGACCAAATCCTCCCTCAAATCAAACAAGTTAAAGGAGTCGCTGAAGTGCAAGTAATTGGTGGCGAAAAACGAGAGATACGAGTCAATGTAGATAAAGAAAAATTAAAATCATATGGCCTTACCCTCGCTAACTTAAACCAAGCCGTTGCCTCCTCAAACGTTGAATTTCCAACCGGGAAAGTAAAAAGTACCGATGAACAAATGACCGTTCGTTTATCCGGAAAATTTAAATCCGTGGACGAAATCAAAAACCTTATTTTATTTTCCAATGGCACCTCTTCGGTTCGATTAGGAGATGTGGCGGAGGTTGCAGACGGTTCCAGCGACCAGCTTTCGTTGTGCAGGTTGAATGGTAAGGAAGGAATCGGGTTGAGGATTAAAAAACAAAGCGACGCCAACGCGGTAGAAATGTCCGAACTCACACGCAAGCGCATCGAAGAGATTCAAGAAAAATACAAAAAAGAAGGCATCGAATTTACTGTGGCAACGGACACCTCTACGGTAACCCTAGATTCAGTTCATGCCGTGCTCCACGACCTCGAATTGGCAATCGCCTTAGTTGCCATTGTCATGCTTTTATTCTTGCACACACTGCGCAATGCCTTAATCGTATTGGTTGCTATTCCTGCTTCCCTGGTTTCCACATTCATTGCCATGTACGCTTTAGGCTACACGCTGAATTTGATGACCCTTCTAGCAATGTCGCTTGTAATTGGAATTTTAGTGGATGACTCTATTGTGGTGTTAGAGAATATTTACAGGCATCTTCAAATGGGTAAAAATAGAAAACAAGCGGCCTTAGATGGTCGAAATGAAATTGGATTTACCGCCTTGGCCATCACCCTCGTTGATGTGGTTGTATTCTCACCCGTCGTGTTCATTGAAGGGGTGATTTCTGATATCTTGGAGCAATTCTCTATCGTAGTGGTTATTTCAACCTTAATGTCACTTTTTGTGTGCTTTACCCTTACTCCATGGCTTGCTTCTCGTATGGCCAAGGAAGTTAAACTGGAAGAGAAAACAGGAATTTTCTACCGGTTGTTATATTGGTTTGAAATCCGCCTTTCTAAATTCACCGAGGCCTATGTATCCCTAGTGAATTGGTCTCTAAAGCATAAAATCATAACCGGACTTTCGATATTCGTGTTGTTTATTGCAAGTTTTGGTACGATGGCCCTAGGCATTGTAGGACAAGAATTTGTGGCACAAGGAGATCAAGGAAAATTTATGCTCAAATTAAAATTTGATAAAAGCACCACCATAGAAGAAAACAACCGGGTAACCCTTGCGATTGAAGACATGCTCAACAGTCAAAAAGAAGTAAATTCAGTGGTGTTCTCCAATGTGGGTG
>JBJTWL010000201.1:0-6320 GCA_046081745.1 Flavobacteriales bacterium
CTCGTTGCCGAAAAATAATTGACTTGAAATAAATGTTCACTTCCCGCTTCATTGAGATACTTAATGGGTTGAGGATGAATCGCTCCGATGCAATGAACCCAAGCATCAAAACCTGAGCATGACTCGATAAAATCAGGCTCATTCAACGCTTCCCAATGCACCGATTCAAACTTATTATTCAGCGAAAGCTGCGACATCAATGCGGAATTTGGATTTCTAAAGGTACCCAAAACACTACCCCCAAGCGAAAGTATGGTATGGGCAATTTCGGCACCAATTACTGATGAAACGCCGGTTATTAACACTTTTTTATCAGACAAATCAAGCATAAGTAATCAATTTCAATGTAGGAATATCCATCGTACCACATACAGAGGACCAAGAAAATCCAACTCCAAATCCGGAAAACACTAGAGAAACTTCTTTTTTTCCTTCGATTTCATTGCGGTTGCTAACGAGGGTTAATGGGATTGAAGCCGAACTCGTGTTCCCAAATCGCTCAATAGAACTTAAGCATTGATTTAACGGGATAGATAGTTTTCTTGATAGCGCTTTGGTTATTAACCCGTTTGCCTGATGTAAAACCAAATAATCAACCTCGTTTATTGATTTATTCGCTTGACCAAGAACCTCCATGATTGAATGGGGAACGCGGCTCAACGCAAAATTAAATATGTCAATTCCTTCCAGGTGAAGATGACTCTTTGAATGTTTATTCCCATTATATTCCATTAACTCCTCTGAGTATGTACCGTATGGATTCCTCGAATGTCCTCCTTCAATAATTATCGCATTTTTACCCGAACCGTCGGTACCCGTATTAAAAAACATCGGACTTGAATTATCCGAAAACGAAAGCAAAGTAGCCGTGCCTGCATCCCCAAAGAGCGGATAGGTACTTTTATCTTGAAACGAAGTAGAAACCGTTGATTTATCACCCACCAAAAGCAAGGCTTTTCGAACGGCACCGGATTGAATAAATTGACCAACTATTTGAAGTCCGTAAACATATCCAGAACATCCTAAATTCACATCAAATGCCATACAGGTATCCCGTAAACCTAAGCGTTCCTGCAACAGAATTGAGGTGGCTGGCAAAAAATAATCTGGCGATTGGGAAACAAAAACGAGCAAATCAATATCATTTGCTGCATCAAAATCTGTTAACAATACTTCTGCAGCCGCATAGCACAAATCAGAACACGTTAAATCATCAGGCGCAACTCGGCGGGCAAATATTCCTGTATTTTTCGAAAATAACCGTGCCTCTTCTTCAGAAAACAGGTCATATTCAGCCGTTAAAACCTCACGATCTGGAACACATGCATAAATCGCGTCAATTTTAGTATTCCGTATGTTAGTGTTCACCTTGTTTTTCTTTCACTAATTCAAATAAGTCATTCACGGTAACCACATTTTTCAATTGTTCTCCAGATAACAGTACATGGTAACGATAATCAATCATAGAAACCAACAGTAAAATATGCATGCTGTTCCATCCCGGAATATCTTTAAGGACTGACTTGGGGGATAATTCAAAGACACCTAAATCCTCAAACTCCTCTGTCAAGTGATTGATAAATGCATTTATTTCCATACTCAAAGATAGTGAACCTTACCTTAATGAACCCTCAAAATAGTTCCACACCAAGAAAAACCAACACCAAAGCCAAAAACCAGAACCCTATCCCCCGCCGCAAATCGTTTATCCTCTTGAGCTTTCGCCCAAGCAATAGGGATTCCGCAAGAAATCGTATTTCCACCGTCTGCCAGGTAATTTATCACCTTTTTATTAGGTAGGTTTAATTTTCGTTGGAGCGCATCAATGACAATATTGCTCGCTTGGTGAAAAATCACATGATCAATTTGTTCTAATGAAAGCGCATATTTTTTAAGCAATGAATCAATTGCCGCAGGAATATGTGATAATGTTAACTTCAATATGCCATGACCATCCATGGCTAAAACCCCAAATTGATTTAACCAAGGGAACTCGAGATTCGATTGCAGAAATGGAATATCCATGGGTAAACGAGCCCCACCACGCAACACATTCAGGCTTGAAAAACCATCACCATCGTTTCCAAATTCAAAACAAAGGTCATCCGTGGATTTTTCCAACAAGACCGCGGCTCCCGCATCACCAAAAACATGTTTAATTGTGTCATCTTCAGGGTGTACAGCACGAGAAGGTATTTCACCTAACAAGACAAGCACTCGCTTTAAATCTATCGACTTAAACAAACCATTGGCAATCATTAGTGCTGTGGTATATCCGGCGCAACCGAGCGGTAAATCCATGACACCACAGGAGGCTTTCAATCCCAGCTTTTTGTGTAAAATACTGGCGGTAGAGGGTGCATGGTAATCAAGCGTTAACGAGCAAAAAATTAAATAATCGATTTCCTGTACCTCATCTTGCTTTAATAATTTCTTCGCGGCCTCGAATGCCAAGTCACTGGCGGTTACATCCGATGGCGCTTGATACAAGACGGAACTGCCCACATAGGTTCGATGAGCTTCGAATTGTTGTTCATTCTGAAAACATGAGCGAAGTACTTGATTCTCAATGGCTGGAAAATAATAGGCTATGTTTTGAATTACCACAAGATTAAAATTTCAAATATATGATGTTAATTACTCATTCTCAGAACATGACAATAATTCGTCAAAGATGGCAACTTTTACTTATATTTGACGTCAAGGAACGGAAATGAATTTCAACCTACTAAGCTTATCTATTGTCCTGCTAACATTTTTCAATGTTAATTGTCAAACCACAAATCAACAGAAAGGCTTTAATTCCCCAACCCATCAAATCAACCCATCACCCCAAACACAGCCCGAAATTCCGGTGATATTCGACATCAAAGGAGAGCGTTCTCCTGCTGCGGATCGGTATATATTAGACATTAAAACATTACAATCCTGTTTTAAAAAAGGAAAGATTCCACCCCATTTTCCGACCTATGATGGCAGCCTGAACTTTGAACAAAATAAAAACATTGTGCTCAATTGGGCACGTAAACACAAACGTCTTCTTACCAAAGAGAAGCGACTTTGGCTAACTCAAAAATCTAAGCGTTGAAGCAACTATTCCTCATATTCTTTCTTTTTGGATTAGTTCTTAATTCACAAGCGCAATGTAACCAGGCGAATCCATTTTGTACCGGAACCAATTATTCCTTTCCAAATAGTACGAATGTAGCTAATTTAGGCTCTGTGGGATGTTTAGGAAGCTCTCCGAATCCGGTGTGGTATTTTATGGAAATCGATCAGAATGGTCCGATGACCTTTACCATCAACCAACAAACAGCCGCCGGTACCGGTATTGATGTCGATTTTGCGTTATGGGGGCCTTACAATTCTTTGGCAGCAGGATGCGGTGCAGGAACCTTTCCCGTAGGCTCTCCTATTGATTGTAGTTATTCCACAGCAGCTCAGGAAACTGCTACCATACCAAACGCACAAATTGGTCAATTTTACATTCTACTCTTAACAAACTATGCCAATCAACCTGGAACCATAAGCTTTTCTCAAACCGGAGGAACGGGTTCTGCCGATTGTTCCTTTGTCTGTGGAGTTACAGGATTCACCGCCACTCCTGGTCCTTGTTCGAATAATTTATATTCCGTCAGCGGCACCTTAAACATTAACAATCCGCCCAATTCAGGTACATTAACCATCAGTAGTAACTGCGGTGGTGCACCGCAGGTGTTTAATGCCCCTTTTGGGACCGTTATAAATTATAATCTTACCGGGCTTACTGCTAATGGTGCAAACTGCCTGGTCACGGCTGTTTTCTCAGCCAATGCCAATTGTAACACATCCCAAAATTACACAGCGCCTGCTCCATGTAATGCTACGCCGTGTTCGTTTGGCAATTTCACTGGAAACATCACCAATTGCGATGCTGCGACCAATCAGTACACGATTACAGGAACGATTAATTTCACCAACGCACCTGCCTCGGGTACACTAACATTAACAAATTCTTGCGGAGGATCGCAAGTCTTTAATGCGCCTTTTGGTAGCTCTGCGAATTTCAGCCTCACAGGCCTTGCAAACGGCAATACCTGTGTTATTACAGCCTCTTTCTCAGCTGACCCGAGTTGTACTGCCACCCTAACCTATCCCACTCCACCTCAATGCAATTGTAACGCAATGATGGGCACCTTTACCACTACGCTTCAGGGTTTACCAACAATAAATAAAATTTGTTTTGGTGACCAATTCAGTGTTACTACAAACAATAACTTTAGTGTACCGGCTGAAATACCCGGTGTTACGAATCCAAACGATCCAAACTATGATCCAACGGCACCGCCTTATGATCCGGGAATTATTTGGCTTGCTTATTCTTGTCCGCCAACCGTTGCGTTAACGCCATTCTTAGCGAACCAACAAGGGTTAGACATTCCAGATGACCCTTGTTTCGTAGGCGTTGTAACCAACGATGGTAATTTAACCGATGTGAATGACTTATCGTTCATAAACTCTTTTCCCGCAGGTACCTTTACGGACAATACCGTATATTTTGTTCCGATTACGATGTACAGTATTGTAAATGGTATTTATAGTTACGTAATCTTGCCTGCCCTGCAATGTTATGACCTCGGTGACCCAATTGCGATTCAGTATTTACCCGATGTAACCACAAGTTACACCTCAAATTGTGCAAACACTACAGCGACGATAACCGTTAGTGGAGGATCTCCTTCGTTAAATGGAACGCAATTTACGGGTTCGAACCCTATTCCTGCCACCGCTGGATTTGCCGTAAGTACCACTACGAATGGAGGAAATATTATTATGAACAACCTTACAGCCTCGGGTCCATTTGGTTTTACCATTACGGATGATGCGGGTTGTACGTATCCGTTTACGGGAACGTATACCGGTCCAGAACCTGCAAGCATCACCTATCCTGACTCTGATTATTGTCTTTCTGATCCGAATCCCATTGCAACCATAGGTGGCACCTTGGGAGGAACCGTCAGTGCTGGCCCTGGATTATCTATAGATCCCGTTACTGGCAATATAGATTTAACGAATTCGTCCATCGGAAGTTATTTAGTAACATACACTTCTCCTGCAGCAGTTTGTCCAGGTATTGATAACTTCTTGATCACGATTTCTCAAAGTCCAACCGTAGACGCCGGACCAGACAAAGTAGTTTGTTTTGGTAATGCGGTTCAATTAAATGCAACAGGCGCAAATACTTATGTATGGAGTGTTCCTGTTGGAAATGGAATGGCCTACATGCCAGGCCCAGGAACGAATGAACTCATTGTAAATGGATACAATACTGCCGGTTGTTTAGGTACCGATACCTTACAAATTGAAGTGTTAGAGGATTGTACCGGCGAGGAGGTTGTTTATTGGGTACCTAACACCTTTACACCGGATGGCGATCAATTTAACCAATCCTTCAAACCCGTTTTCTTTTCCGGATATGACCCCTATGAATTTGTGATGTACATTTTCGACCGTTGGGGTGAATTAATTTACGAAACACATAACGTTAAATTTGGATGGGATGGTTCCACCGGTAAAAAAGGAGGAAAAGCAACTGATGGGGTATACACTTGGAAAATTGTATTTAAAACCCTAAATAACGACGAAAAGATCATGGAAGTAGGTCATGTAACCTTAGTTCGCTAGTCGGTCTTTAGTTTCTCTTTAAAAACTTTTCTAAATTTTTCTACTTTCGGCCTTACTACAATCTGGCAGTATTGGTTTTCAGGATGCAAATTAAAATAGTTGTGGTGATACTGTTCTGCACGATAGAAGTTGTTCAAGGCTGTGATTTCTGTAACAATTGGTTTGTCCCACACTTTTTCTTTCTCTAACTTTTCTAAATACACGGTTGCAAGCTCTTTTTGAGTTTCATTATGATAAAAAATCACACTTCGGTATTGGGTGCCGATATCATTTCCTTGTCGATTTAATTGGGTAGGATCATGAATCCACCAGTACAATTCAAGCAATTCATTGACTGAAATCACGTTGGGATTAAACACGATGCGTGCAACCTCTGCATGCCCTGTGGTTCCACTACAAACTTGCTCATAGGTTGGATTTAAGGTTTTACCACCCGCATACCCAGGATATACATCTATAACTCCTTCCAGCTCTTTAAAACAAGTTTCCACACACCAAAAACATCCAGCACCCAGGGTGATTTCTTCCTGTTGGGTTGCATCCTCTGCCGGTTTAAAATCAAGTGAGACTGAATTAATACAATACCTTAATCCTGTTGGTTTTGGACCATCTTCAAACACATGACCAAGGTGGGCATCGCATGAAGCACAGCGAAT
>JBJTWL010000202.1:0-8671 GCA_046081745.1 Flavobacteriales bacterium
TCAACCATTTTCGTTATTTTTGCACTCTAAATTTTTTTAAATGGCATACTTATTTACTTCCGAATCGGTTTCAGAAGGTCACCCAGATAAAGTGGCGGATCAAATTTCTGATGCGTTGATTGATCATTTCATGGCCTTTGACCCCACTTCGAAAGTGGCGTGTGAAACCTTGGTTACCACCGGACAAGTAGTTTTGGCGGGTGAGGTAAAAACCAACGTTTATCTTGATGTTCAAAAAATTGCTCGGGAAACCATTCAAAAAATTGGGTACACGAAATCGGAGTACATGTTTGATGCGAACTCTTGCGGTATTTTCTCGGCGATTCACGAACAATCCTCTGACATCAATCAAGGCGTTGAACGAACCAACCCTGAAGATCAAGGTGCGGGCGACCAAGGGATGATGTTTGGATATGCCACCCGCGAAACCGATAACTACATGCCGTTGGCCTTGGATTTGGCGCATAAAATTTTACAAGAAATGTCCTTAATCCGCAATACAGAAGCCCAACTCATTCCGTATTTGCGTCCAGACGCTAAATCGCAAGTAACGATTGAATACAGCGATGACAACGTGCCTCAACGCATCGACACGATTGTGGTTTCTACCCAACACGATGACTTTGCTGAGGAAGCTACGATGTTAGCGAAAATTAAAAAAGACATTATTGAAATCGTTATTCCTCGCGTCAAAGCGAAATTGAAGCCAGAATTACAAAAACTATTCAACGATCAAATCACCTATCACATTAACCCGACCGGGAAATTTGTGATTGGTGGACCGCACGGTGATACGGGATTAACCGGAAGAAAAATCATTGTAGATACATACGGAGGAAAAGGAGCGCACGGTGGTGGTGCCTTTTCAGGAAAAGATCCATCCAAAGTAGACCGTTCCGCAGCCTACGCTACGCGCCACATTGCAAAAAACATGGTGGCAGCAGGATTGTGCGATGAGGTGTTGGTGCAAGTTTCGTATGCCATTGGAGTGGCTAAACCGTGTGGATTGTTCATCGAAACGTACGGTACTTCCAAAGTGGATATGACCGATGGCGAAATCGCTAAGAAAATTGAAGGTATTTTCGATATGCGTCCGTACTTCATTGAACAACGCTTGAAACTTCGAAATCCCATTTATTCTGAAACTGCTTCTTATGGTCACATGGGACGTGAATACGAGAAAAAAACCAAAGTATTCGTGGCACCGAACGGCGAAAAAAAATCCGTGGAGGTAGAGTTGTTTACGTGGGAGAACCTCGATTACGTGGACCGAATCAAAGCGGCCTTCAACCTTTAACAAGTGTCCAGTCCATTTCGTACCATTTGGCCGACTTCGGATCGGTATGTGGAAGTCATAGACCAACGTTTTTTGCCCCACGAATGGGTGGTGGTGAAACTGCACACCTATCAAGAAGCTGAAACGGCCATAAAAGATATGATTGTTCGCGGTGCCCCTTTAATTGGAGCCACAGCAGCCTACGGAATATATTTAGCGGCTCGCACCTGTATCGAAGAAAATCACGACCGATCTTATATGGATCAGGCTTTTGAGGCTTTAGCCAATTCACGTCCTACGGCTGTAAACCTGTTCTGGGCCTTGAACCGCATGAAAGCGCGCTTGGAAGGGGCGGAACATTTGGTAGAAACCGCGTGGAACGAAGCCCAAGCCATTGTAGAACAAGACGTAGAAACCTGCCGCAACATTGGGGTACATGGCTTACCCATCATCGAAGCCCTTGCCGCTAAAAAGCCAGGTCAGCGTATCAACATTTTAACCCACTGCAACGCGGGCATGTTGGGTTGTATTGAATGGGGAACAGTTACTTCCCCGATCTACCAAGCGAAACAAAAAGGACTTGACGTGCATGTGTATGTAGACGAAACACGACCGCGCAATCAAGGAGCCAACTTAACGGCCTACGAACTGACACGGCACGGAATTCCGCACACCTTAATCGTGGACAATGCAGGAGGGCATTTAATGCAACAAGGCATGGTGGACATGGTCATAGTAGGAACCGACCGCACCACACGGCATGGTGATGTAGCCAATAAAATTGGAACCTACCTGAAAGCCTTAGCAGCGCATGATAATAAGATCCCGTTTTATGTCGCCTTACCTTCGACCACCTTGGATTTATCGGTGCGGGATGGATTGAAAGAAATTCCGATCGAAGAACGAAACCAAGACGAGGTGCGCTATGTGATAGGCAAGAGTGCTGCTGGAGCTATAGAACCTGTATTAATCTGTCCAGAAACTACGCAAGCTGTGAATCATGGCTTTGATGTTACCCCAGCTCGTTTGGTTACGGGTTTAATCACGGAACGCGGGGTTTGCGCACCCAACGAAGCAGCCATCATGGCCATGTTCGGGGATTTGACGTAGTTACGTTTAAGTATTGGTTTTGCATTTTAGGACAAAAAGGTATTAAATAGTTAAACAATGAAATCATTAGCCGTATTATTTGTAGCCGTATCATTGAATGTTTTTGCTCAACAATCAGAATTTGATAAATATTCTGCATACCCGATGACACCAGAAAGATTAGCCGTTTGGAAGCAAGATAGCATTAAATACAATCATTTAATTAATTCAGATTCAATTGAAATTTATTTATTACAACATTTTAACGCATTACGAAAATCATATAATCTAAAACCGTTAAGCTTATACGTTAACGATTCGGCGTACATTAAATGTAATCAGTGGGCAGATTATTTATTGGATAATAAAAAAATTGGGCATAACGGCGATGCCTATGAAATTGCAGCAACAATGGTTATTAATTGTAATCAATTTTATGCGCATAAATCTAACATTAATTTATTTCTAGCTAATCAACTTTATAACATGTGGTTGAATTCGCCTAAACATAAGTTAGCTATATTGAATCCGGATAAAAAATTTATGATATCATGTAGCGATACTAGATTTAGTTACGCTGCTCCATTTTTTAATAAGAATTTAGTTGGATTGGCTCGATTTTTTGAATAGTAAAAAAGGCTGCAAATACTGAAGCCTTTTCTTTTGTGAATTAATTAGTCATTGTCCCTTCATCCCTTAAGTAATCGTATTTTCAATATCGTAGCTGGGCTAGGAGCACTCTGATTCTTTTCCTCTACTTTTTTACCGCACCCTCCGCCTAGGCGGAGATACGTCCTTCGGCCTACTCAGGGTACGTGGAAAAAGCAAGGTAAAGAATTGCACCAGCTATTTCTTCTCCTCTACCTCATTTTCTTTAAAGGCGGAAGGAAGTAAATCGGGAATTAATTTAAGTGCCAAGGGCAGCCATAGGGCTCCGCCCGGTATAAGAAAAATCCCAATACTCGGAACACTTTTCATTAAATCCATAGTTTGAATCCGCACTTTTTCTTTTTCTTCAGGAGTTAGTTCACGTTTTGAGGCTTGTCCAACCAAGTAAATAAGTTCCTTACTTTCTTTAAGTTCTCGAATTAGTTTATCCTTATTCCTCCATAAGATGCGCTTGTATTTTCTCGCAAGTTGAGTTACAAGGATTTTCGATTCTGATTCCGAAATTAAATGAAAAAACTCTGAAGAGTGCGCACTCATTGATTTTCTACATTCCCAGAAAATATCGGAGATTTCCTGTGGATGTATGCCTAATTCTGTTCCAATACGGAAAATAAAAGTATCGGTATCGTATGATTCTGATGGAAACTCGTGGTACAAAAGAACTACAAATTGAAACGTGAATTTCCTCAACATGGGTTCTTGCTCGAAAATCATTATTGCTTCATCCCTTGCTCCATCCGTTGTTTCCCCTCCCGTAATTTGAGTAAGATCACTCTCTGTTAATTCAGAAGACAATAATAAATTCTTATACATGTTCCCATCGAACAAGGAGTCTTCTTGTGGGTTTTGGAATTTAACACTAAGAATGTGTTTAAGCACTCCAGCTACTAAATCATTATATACCCCTTGATTTCTCACTTGACCGCCTTTACAATACCGATGAAATAAAATGAGATCTACATAGAGGAACCCATTGGTCAGGTGATTAAACCAAAAATTGGTGTCGTTATATGAACTGTTTACCTTTATGCGATCCGCCAAGAATTGTTCTAAGTGTTGCGTGGCATCTCGTTTACCAAGCAATTGATTCCATGTTAGTTTTTTACTTATCGATCTAGTCTGGTAAAATTCATTTACAGCATTAATGAATGCATCGGGATTGAAGGAAGCGCTTTGATGAAGTTGATAAATGTACAACAACGATTCCATAAGCAATACCTGCAGTTTCTCATTACGTGTAGCTGCACCAATATATGCCGTAGTATATAAATTCTGATTTGGTACCCCGTATAAAATTCCCGTATGTTCACAGATTTCCCTGATTTGTTCCTCAACATCATCTGTCACGCTCGAAAGATTCACCTGTAAGTCAATCTCATTTCGATCAACTAACGAAAAGAATTTTTTGATCCAATTTTTTTTCCCAGGTGAAAACATCTTATAAATTTCCAGCTAATGTCACTGCTTTTCGTCCGGAATACATCAATCCACCGTCCAAAGAAAAAGCTTCGAATACAACCACATAAATCCCAATAGACGCCTTGGTTTGATCGTCTTTTACCCCATTCCAAGAAAAGCTTCCTTCGGTCGCCATTAGTTGATTCTTGAATAGGGTACGAATTAATCGACCCCGTTCATCGTAAATACTTACCGTACCCAAGCAATTGGGTTGCGCCAATTGATAGCTGGCTTGCATCACATCCAAATAGCCATCCATGTCCGGTGAAAATAATGCTCCTTCTAAGGCAAAAGAACCGTTCACTGTTACCGGTAAATACTGTGAGTTCTTCAGTCCCGGCGTACCAAATTGTACGGCCTCGGCCGCACTGTGCCAGTTCATCCCATCACTAGACAATCCATTCGGGTCAAGCCGCTCCAAAGAAACACCATCTACATCATCGAGCAACGGGAATTGCCATTCGTTGGTGTATTTCACTAAGTCCAATAGGGTTTGATTTTCATTGAAAAGGTATACGCTTCCTGAGTCGTTGTTGTAGCTAGGTAATTCGGCATACACAAAGGTTCCAAGCCCATAAAATGGATAGTTTTGTTTTACAAACGAAGAATCCTTCCCAAGCACTGCGTAGGCACCCGGTTTCAGCATGAAGTTAGCACTTACCGTTTTAAAGTTTGCAATCGTATCGTTGTCGAAATTGGCGAATTGTAAATTTTTCAGGTTGAAAATCTTATTTGAGTTATTGTATAATTCAATCCAATCTTGTCCACCGTTATAGGGGTTCTGTAAGATTTCATTCACCACGATTTCCCCCGCCAAAGGAGTTTCTGTCAAGGCGAATTGTCCCACAAGTTGCTGGGAGTTCGTCCAGCAATCCGCGGCATTTTGAAGGGACAAGGTGTAGATTTGAGACGGAGCCAAGGCCTGAGAAAATTGGAGTATAACGGTATTGGTGTACGTTCCGTTGGCATAAATCATGCTCGGCGTCAATGCCGGACTAAATTGATATAGGGCATTTACCAAACTGCTGGAATCCATGCCTTCGTCAAACCACAGTTGTAAATAGTTGGGCGCTGATGCGACCAACAAGCTTAAGTTTGGAGCCTGCGTATCGGGGGTGAGGTCGTGTACGGAATTTACCTGTCCGGGAGTTCCTCCGCTCGCGTCGTTAGAAGCAATCCAATTGTTTTCATCGGAACAGGGATCGTTCGGATTTATGAGTTCTAAGCTGTATCCACCGTCTTGTTTTACTGGATCCTTATACCAATCATCCGTATAAACCACAAGATCAAGCGGTAGATTGTTCGGGTTTTTTAACATGACAGTATCTCCCGCGTTATTCAACGAAGGAAAACTGGTTACGCCTAGAGCCGTGGTTGTGGTAAACAAGGGAATGTTCGCGGTGGCAGTCAGTATCTTGTATTCACCCGGTAAAATCCAGCCACCCGTGATCAGCCCGTTGGAAGGTCCATCGGTAATGTGGTATCCAGTTAAATCGAAAATTTTACCCGCACTGGCATTGTATATTTCTACGTATTCTACGGCGGGAAGTCCAATTGCAGGACTCGGATCCGGGAAAAATTCGGTAATCAATAAATCGCCTTTTTCCGCACTGTCTGATACCAAGTATTGAAAATTTGCCGAAGATGCACCCGAGGTATTCCCACTTAAATCAACGATGTTATTGGCAGTAGCGGTGTACGTGGTTCCATTGGTTAAGACCGTCGATAAGCTAATATGAATCAAGGAAGTATTAACGGCATCTTGTATTAAATTACTGATTTGTAAACTGGGAGTAAATGAATAATTGATGATGTTTTGCGCACTAATGGGTGTAACAGGTTCGTTGAACAGCATATCAATTTGGGTAATTGAAATTGGCGTTACACTCACTAAACTTGGTGGCGTAAGGTCAAGTATTTCAGGCCCAATGTACACGTTGTCAAAATAGAATTTTGTTGCGTTGCTAATCGTGTAGGTGCATAGCATTCCAAAATGCGATCCCAATAAGGTTGAGGCATCCGTACCTGATGAAAGCAAGGTGTAATTTGTACCTCCTGTAAGGTCGGCATACAAAGACCAAAGTCCTGACGCATCACGTTTTACTTTAACGGAGGCATTAAAGCTAGATGCAATTTGTCCATCAATTCCAGCGCATATTTGGGTTGCAACACCGTTGGTTAAGTTAAAAAGACGAATAGCATCGGTGGATCCCGCTTCTCCAAAAATTAAATAATATCCATTTTGCACTAACGTCATATCGGCATTATCCGCCGTTAGAAACACCTTTCCGTAGTTACTTGAGGAAGGAGCAAAGGTTTGACGAACTTTAATCTGCCATTCCTTATTATTGAGATTACCTAACAGATGCGGTGTACTAAGTTGTGAAGCGCCTGCAACAAGGCTATTTAATTGTAATTCACCGCTTGCGTTCACAATGAAATCGGTAGAAGAGCCTTGCCAATTGGGGTTTTGAGTGAAATCTCCGTCGCTGAAATTATCCGAAAGTTGGCTAAAGGCAAGGAGTCCAATTAAATGAAAAAAACAAAAGAGTACGTTGCGTAGGTTCATCCGAGGTCTGTATGATATTTCAAATGTATAACTTTACACGCAGAATAACACCTTGGTTTAATTATAAAATCGTTAAGAAGATGCGTATAGCGGTAGTTGGTGCAACCGGAATGGTTGGAAATGTAATGATGCAAGTATTGGAAGAACAAGCGTTCCCGCTTACTGAGTTTTATCCCGTTGCGTCGGAGAATTCCGTTGGGAAGGAGGTGTGTTTTAAAGGAGTCATACACAAAGTCATTGGAATGCAAACTGCAGTAGACTTGCATTTAGACCTCGCTATTTTCTCCGCTGGCGGCGAAACATCCTTGGAATGGGCACCAAAATTTGCAGCCGTAGGTACGG
Source organism: Flavobacteriales bacterium (assembly GCA_046081745.1). Taxonomy (GTDB): domain Bacteria; phylum Bacteroidota; class Bacteroidia; order Flavobacteriales_D; family Crocinitomicaceae; genus UBA952. The sequence goes on from JBJTWL010000202.1 coordinate 7,404, forward strand.
TAGTGATTGATAATTCCTCGGCATGGCGCATGGACCCCACCAAGAAATTAGTGGTTCCTGAAATTAATGGGAATCAATTGACTGCATCAGATTTAATCATTGCCAACCCAAACTGCAGTACTATCCAATTGGTGATGGTGTTAGCTCCCTTACATCAACGGTATGGAGTCAACCGCGTAGTGGTTTCCACCTATCAAAGTATTACGGGTACGGGGGTAAAAGCCGTACAACAAATGGAAAATGAGCGCGGTGGAATTTCGGGTGAAATGGCGTATCATTACCCCATCGATAAGAATTGCATTCCGCAGTGTGATAGCTTTTTAGAGAATGGCTACACGAAGGAGGAAATGAAGCTCACGAATGAAACCAAAAAGATTTTGGACCCTCAAATTGATGTTGTTGCTACCGCCGTACGTGTTCCCGTGGTGGGAGGACACTCCGAAGCCGTTAATATCGAATTCAATACCGAATTTGAGTTGGAGGAAGTGAGAGCGCTTTTATCACAAACCCCGGGTATCGTGGTTCAAGACAACTTGGAGGCTTTTGACTACCCGATGCCAAAATTTGCCGAAGGAAAAGATGCCGTGTTTGTGGGACGCATCCGAAGGGATTTCACAAGACCTAACACCCTGAATTTGTGGATTGTAGCCGATAACCTCCGGAAAGGTGCGGCCACCAATGCGGTACAAATTGCAAAACGGTTGTTAAAGTAGTCTGTTTTCTCGTTAATTTTGTACCGTTCTCTAAGGGGTGCCGAAAGGCTGAGATTACACCCATTGTACCGGATCAGGGTAATGCCTGCGACGGGAGGAGGTTTTTAATCACGTACAAGTTTACCCCTTGACTTGTCATAATAATTGTATTATGAAAGGAAAGGTTTTTGTTTTTACTATGTTATGTGCACTGATGGCTCAAGCACAAACCGCCGTGGTTGGTAAAGTCACCGATGAAAAATACCGCCCTTTATCGGGGGTTCTCATTCTTCGTCCCGATGGCAAGTCAGTGAGTACCGACAACCAAGGCGTGTTTACCTTAAACGAGGTAAATGATATCGAATTCATCACGGTAGATCAACCCGGTTTTGGTGCGATGTCCGTTCAGATTAACCCGCGCAAAGACCCAAAATCTATGCCTTCTCCCGACAAAGACACCGTGCGCATTGTGCTGCCATTTACCAGTAAAAAACTTGATGAGGTAGCGTGTATTTCAATTCGCCTGCCCTCAGCAGCCACCAACCATACCAAACTAGAAAAAGAGGCCTTGAACGC
>JBJTWL010000203.1:0-31398 GCA_046081745.1 Flavobacteriales bacterium
AACACTTTGTCTTTTGCAAAGACTGAATATTGTATCCCTCCACGAAATGCAAAAATATTCTGGTACATTCTAGGGGATTTGGTATCTAAAAGCGAGCTTGTATTCGTCGCATAATCAAACGCCAAGGTATCATAGGTATTCCACCCAACATAATTTATATCTGCCACCATATTCCAAGACGCATTTGGTTTTATATGCAGTCCGAGGGTTGTAACTGAAGGTAAGGCCAACGATGCGGAAAGCGTTCCGTTCGGGAAATTCTCCGCTAACGCGTTTGGCACGGTAAATTGCACTTGACCATCCGAAACCGACATGTTGATTCCTGATCGGTACGATAGGCCGACGTTCAAAATCCCTCCTGGATTGTAAAAGACACCCAGATTATATCCATATCCCATTGCAGCTCCTGAAATTTCAGCGTGACCGTAAGAACCGTCGTTGAATTGAACCGGTAAATCTTTTTGAAGGTTAACGCTTCCTGGTGAAACCACGAATCCTGCGCCTAAGCTAATATTGTCTGTAATTTTAAACGATGCCGTTGGCTGAACATGAAATATTTTCATAGAAAGTCGTGTGATTGCAAAGCGACCTATCCACCCTGGCTCATATTGAACTGTACTTCCAAAAGGCGTCGTAATTGAAAGTCCATAAGCTATTCTATGATGTTTTTTTGATTTTTGTAATACATAGGCGTTGAATGGCGTTCCGACAGGGTTTTCGGTTCGATAAACCCCTCCCGTGGCAGAATCAACAAACATCACATTCCCAAAAATTGGCGTAGTTGACAGATTCACCTCCGATTTCTTAGCAAAAGCCATTCCTGCAGGATTATAAAAAACAGTAGATCCATCTTGAACGAATGCAGCACCAGCACAACCCATTCCCTGTTGTTTTTGCCCTTGAAAATTAACTTGGAATCCTTGACCAATTGCTGTTACAAACGGACAGAGTAACGGTATGAGCACATACAAAATGACGTGTTTTAAGCTATTCATGCTTCTCAAAGATATAACAATAAGTTAATTAATCCCTATTTGTTTTCCTCGCTCTCTGAATCGGCACTTAAAAATTTAAATAGATGTCGGCGGTCCTTCTTCGATGGCTTGCCTGTTCCAAAATGTTGGTATGCGCGTTGAGAGGCATTATAATCTATGAACTTTTGACGTTCAGATTCAGGTGTTATATCAATTATAAATTGATCCATTAACGGTGCACCAACACGCTTTTCGGTTAGGTCTATGACCCGGTATGAAAACCATGCATTCGCTTTTTGAATCGTGATTTGATCCCCAATTTTTATCTCTTTTGCGGCTTTTACGTCCGCATCATTACAACGCACTTTCTTCTTAGAAACAAGCTCTGTCGCCAATGAACGGGTTTTAGTTAAGCGAACACACCAAAGAAATTTATCAATTCTCAAGGGCATTTTTAACTTTTTTAGTGAGTCCTGAAAAAACCAAACAATACGATTCTGAGATCAATGAGGTAACCAACGAAAAATCAGTTTGTGGGTGGGATAATTGAATCGTTAACCAATGCGACTTATTCATGTGAAAACCGCGTATTATCCATTCAAATGATTCGGTTAATTCTTCCACCTTTGCTGGGCTTGATTTCAAGGTGATTTCATTCGGAGAATCAATATCAATCAATAAGAACATTTTACCTCCGACCTTGTAAACTAAGGTGGTTTTGTCAAATGGGAACTCCTCTTTAACATGAGGAAAGGAAGTGGCTATTGAATGTAATAATTCAAAGGTCATTTAAATATGAACAAAAGCTGGACAGTCTTTTTGACCGAGCATGCGCAACATTTTTCCATGTGCTTTTAGCGCACTAAAAAAGGTTTTGTTGGTATAATATGGTAAATTATATTCTTGTGCGGTTTTTCTCACGATTTCAGATATCCCGCGATAGTGAACATGGCAAATTGTTGGAAACAAGTGATGTTCTACTTGAAAATTTAATCCACCTACTAACCAAGTAAACCATCTTGATCTAACCCCAAAGTTTGCGGTGGTATAAAGTTGGTGAACTTTCGCATCTGCGTTTATATCACCTGAATCTCCCGGTTTTTCAAATGATGTGTCGGGAATAACATGTGCCGGCTGAAAGATTAGAGCTAAGAGGGTTCCTGAAATGAGTTGTTTAATCACGAATCCTAATAAAACATAAGGCCAAAAGACTGGAGCGAATAATAAAGGCAACACTAAGAAAATAATAGCATAAACAATTTTCCCAATAATTATATTTGACCAATGTGATGTTAAAGATTTTCCTTGTGCCCCTACCAGGCCCTTTTTACTGTACCGCAGGGCTTGTTTATAATCCTTTGTTGCAAACCACATGATGGTCATCATCGAATAAAAAAACCACGCATACAAATACTGATATTTATGCACCGGTCTCCATTCCGAATGTGGTGAAAATCGCAAAAGTTTAACGGGAGGATCAATGTCTTCGTCAAACCCTTCCACATTAGTAAAGGTATGATGCAACACATTGTGTTGTATTTTCCAATTGGTTGGATTACCCCCCAGCAAATTTAATATTGCTCCAACCATTACGTTTACTTTATGATTTGAAGAATAAGCACCATGATTTGCATCGTGCATTACGGACAACCCAATGCCTGCCATGCCGAGTCCAGAAACAAACCAGAGCAATAGGGTAAGCCAAACGCTGTTTGTGTAAAACGTAAATATAAACGGTGTAAAATATAAGCCCAACATGAAGATTGTTTTTATCACCATATTAAAATTTGCATGTTTGGATATGTTTCGTTGTGAAAAATACACTGCAACACGCTCATTCAAGGTTCTATTGAATTCAACGTTGACGTTTCTTGCGAACCTAGGTGTAGTAAATTGTTCTTGCATGGGGCAAAGTTAGCCTTAAATCCAATACCATGTATTTAATCTGTTATTTTCTTTGCTAAAAGAACTACTTTAATTTTGACATCATCACTGACCTCCTCTGGTGCGCCAATTAAAAAATCAGATCTTTTAAGTGTAAACTCAGCATTAATGGTCATTGAAGAGGATTTAACATGGCTCAATGTGAATGGAATTCCCATTAGCTTTGTGGTTCCTTTAGCCTTCATATTCCCAAATACCGTTTGGTTTCCATTCACATTGACCAAAGAATCTCCAAAAAATGTAATGGATGGATATTGTGCGACATCAAAAAAATCAGAAGATTTCGCATGTTTTGTCATTCCCGGAATTTCAAGTTCTAACGAATTAACATCCATAATTAAATCAAACCCATTTACTTGATTCGAATCCAAACTCCATGAAACCCTTCCTGTTACATTTGAAAACTTCCCTGAAAAATCCGTCGATTCTATGTTAACGACAGATTTAGGCTGTACTAAATATTGAACGTCTAATAAATTAATCCCGTTCGGGGTTGTTTGGGAAAATCCGAGTACGGAAACCGCAAGAAAAAGAACGAATGCTGCAATGTTACACACAACCTAGTTTTTTACCACCTCAAGATCTGCTTCCATGTTGATTTCATCAGCTACCACAGCTACTGGCATGTCCTTACCAATTGAAAAATCCGAACGTTTAAATTTTCCTGTAATTTTAAACCCTGCGATATCAACGCCAGCACGATTCTTTGCATTACCGTTATGAGTTGCCGTAAGGATTACTTCTTTCGTTATGCCGTGCATGGATAAATTACCTGTTAAAATATACTTTTTACCTTTCAATTTTTTACAAGACGTAGACTTAAAAGTAATCGTAGGATACTGACTTACCGCAAAGAAATCCTCAGAACGAAGGTGATTGTCTCTTGCCTCTAACCCAGTGTTGATTGACGTGGCTTCAGCCACCAATTCAAAGGTGGCATCTGCAAAATCAGTATCATCGGCCGTTGTTACATTACATGTAACTTTATCAAACGCCCCGTTGGCATCGGAAATACCCATGTGCGTTACTTTAAAGCCTAAACGAGAATGTGCGGCATCGATCCCCCAAGAAGCCGTAGAAATAGCGTTGAATGAATACGCGATTATCGAAACAAAAAGCACTGAATACATTGAATTTTTCATAATTTTTTTTCACAAATATACATTTCCGACAGGTATGAAACAGCTAACCCGTGTTAAGATTTTACTGCATCATTTCGTGAATAATGGTTCGGGTCTTATTCACGTTAAAATTAGGCAGGTGTAATTCAAGGTACTGAAGCATGAGGTCTAATGCCGATTTAATGGTGGTTTTATCGGTGGGTTGTCTCTGATTGATCAAATCATTAAAGGTTTTTGCTCCAGGATTTGAAATTGACAAGCCCTTATGGTAAAAAATACCTTCATGAAGGTCGAAATCATCCGCTATATCAATTGATTCAGGTAAAATCCCAAGAGGCTTCATCCATTGGAGTAGAAAGGTACAAGGAAATGAATAAATTTCAGTGGCCTTTCGAAGTTGCTTCATTGAGGAACCAAGGATCTTATATGCTTCTTCATCCTTTTGCCTGTATGCCGTGGATTGATTCACCACATCGCACATAAAATAACGAATGGCTAACATTTGGGGATCAATATCTTCACCTTGTATGGGGTCAGCGCAAGAGGCATGCTTTAAGGTACCATACCCATATTTTGGTGTTAACGTAAATTCTAAATCATACAATGCAAAAGGAATAAATGCTGCGTTCTTTTTTGAAGTAAAAACCACCAAGTCTAAGCGTCCAAAATCTTCGGAATAAAAGGAGTTGAGCAGCGATTTAGCGGAGTGCGGCTTGCGGTGAATAAAATATCCTTGAGTTGCATGGTTCACTCCTCAAAGGTAACTAACCTTTACGAACTGTAATACTAACGTTTGTTTGGTTTTGCTCTTGCTTCCACTGATTTAAGGTGTTTTTTAACTTACCTTCTTTTCCCGGTTTTTGAGCTTCCACCGGCGCTGGATTCGTTTGAGGTTTGTCAGCTTTTGACTCTTTGAAATTAATTTTCACGATTTCTTTGGACTCTACCTTTGGTTTATATTCATCAACCGCGGTATCCTTTTTGAAAACACCAAACTCTGACTTTAATATTGACTTAAGGGTTTCCTTTTCTTGAGCCCATTGTTCTTTAGCATCTTGTTTACGGCTGGATTTATCCCACTCGATGATTGGATTATCTAAATCCCCATACATTCTTAAAAACACCTTCATGCCCGTCTCATCATCGATCACAGTGCCAAATTCACTATCTCTATCCGCTCCAAGGAGGTCTCTAAAATCAAACTTCATGCGATAGTCAATTTTATTGTCAAAGGTATGTGTGCCCATAAGCTCCATATCCATGGCAGACGAAGCAATGACCATATTGGGAATGCTTATGACACCATTTTTTATCTGGAGGGTGTTTTCAAGGGTAGAAAATTCAATGTCTCTCATTTTCAGTTGGAACTGGTCTAAATTTCGTTTACCAATCAGGAGTTTTCCTGCATTCGTTTTAAGGCTGGCGGCCACATCATTTAACGACTCAACATTTTTTAGATGTCCATTGAACACCTTCATGTGAGCATTGACTACCATTTGATTTAAGTCAATCCCCCCAATTAAATTAAACGGTGCATAAAAGTCCACTTCCATCTGGGCTCTACCAGAAATTTGATTTGCATGAATTACCTCTTGATCAAAATCATTCCATTCCTTAAAAAATGGCGCAAAATAAATATTATTGGATTTAAGTTTTGTATTGATTTCTAACCGTTCGGGCATGGTTTCTTGTATTTCCATTGCACCGGATATATCCGCACCGCCATTTTTAACGGATAAGGATGGAAATGAAAGCGTTCGTTCACTGATAACGATGGGTCCAGCAACATCTTCAAAGGTGTGATTTTCATACGTTATACTGCGTGCATTTAATTGGATTCTGCCATGAATGTTATTTGGCAACACAAAGGACTTTCCTTTCGATTCCTTTTTCTCTGCTTTGGTTGTTTTCCCTAAGTCTTCCACCAATATTTGATGACTGCTCACCGAACAGTTCACCGTTAAATCCCCCGAATTGGCCACATAATTAAATACATTCTCGAAGGTTCCATTCATTTGTAGGTCGCTGCGATTAATCGCAAGGGTGGCCCCTGAAATCGTTAACATGCTCCCATTGAGGGTAAATTTCCCATTGATATCTTCGAAGGTTCGATGATCGTCATGTGCCTTAAACCATACATTATATAAACTAATGTTGCCATTCATTTTGTTTACCTCAACCCGATCTTTCAAAACGAAGGAAAAATCCGAATTGATTTTTGCAACTCCATCTACGCGCTGAATTAGATCGTTTTTTAGAATTCGATTAGCGATACTCAAATCCACAGTGCCCTTTGCTTTCCCAGAAATTTTAGGGGTGTTAAAGTTCTGTATATCCAATGACCCTTGAAATGGACCGGCCGAAGTTTCAAAAGCAAGGTGATTCATCGTTAAATGGTCTTTCACCGGATTACCATCACTGCTGAAAGAACCTTTCATACTCAAGTTTTTTATTCGAGTATGTTTAACCGGTTCAATCAAATTACCATTGGTAATGTTAAAATCACAAGAAATATTTGGCGCAGCATGATTTTGAGTACTCCCAAAAACCAGTAAATCAAATCCTACATTTCCAGAGCCTTTGTAGCGACTTAATTCCTTATCGGCATCAGTCAACGACAAGTTATTAACCAAGTCTGTCAACGTTAAATCTTCAGCCTTCACCTCAAACCGCATACTGTCAACTCCGTAATTTCCGGATAATGTAAATGGAATTTGTGCGAGTTTAAATTCAGTTTTAGGTAGTGAAAATGTTCCTTTTTTTGTGTTAACATCCATCATTAAATCCATCGACACCGGCTTATTTTGAAGTAATGCGACTTTTCCGGATTGAAGCCGATTAATCCTCATGTCTCCCTGTGCGTTGAGTTTAAAGGCATCTTGATTGAAGTCCCCAGAAAACAACATGTTTGATAAATTCGTGGTGTAATATTGATTAGAATTACTGTTTAAATAATTCATTTCAAAATCCAAGGTGCTAACCGAAGATATTTTAACCTCATAGTTTGAATCAGCATTTTCATCTGACGGGTTTAAAATTAAATAATTAACATCCCCGTTTGTCGCTGTACGAATGTTCAATTCTCCAGGACCAATTTCAATTACTTTAATATGATAGTTTTGCCTCCATAAATCCAACGGATTAAATACGAGTCTGATTCGATCCGATTTTAATAAGAGTTTTTCGGATTTTTTGGATTTGAAGGCATCATGAATTTTGACATCATGAACATTAATTGAAAGGTTTGGGAAAGAAGACCAAAACGTTAAATCTACGGTTGAAAAATATACCGGTTCCCGAAATTCTTTACCCACTTCATTTAAAACCAGGTTACAAATTTTATCTTGAAATATATAAAGCAAAGCCGAAATTAAAATCACGAACCCAGTAATGATCCCTAATGACCATTTGATTACTTTAATAAATTTCGCCTTGTATTGCATTCGTTAGCTATTGTGGAGAAGGTTAACGAAGCCTGTGCTTAGAAGGTTACATTAATTACTGTTCTAACAATGAAGTAATATTAATTTTTTGTTAATTTTCGGAAAATAATGTGTTGATTTAAATGAAGAATCTCTTTTTATCGATTTGCCTAGTTTTCGGAGTCATACAGACTATGGGGCAATATTGCACGCTCGGCGGACCTTCTTCGAATGCAGACTCTAATGTAGAGTCTGTTATATTCAATGGGGTTTCTGGTGGCATAAATCATATCGGTTGTCCCAGTCAAATGGGAGTTGAAGTTTACTTAAATGAGTCAACAACCCTTAGTGCTGGTGCAACATATTCATTACAAGTTGATTTTGGCACATGTGGTGGTAATTATGCTGGGGCGGGAACCGTTTGGATTGATTTTGATCAAAGTCAAACCTTTACTCAAAATGAAGTTGTTGGAACTTGGGTAGGAACGCCACCCGCCTTGCCGGTTCAATTTAATGTATCTGTTCCAAACAATGCGCACAATGGAGCAACTAGAATGCGGGTAACACAACAAGAGGCGGGCACTCTTCCATTAAATCCCTGTGCTACCTTTCAATGGGGATCGGTAATGGATTTCGGTATTACCATTATTAATGGGCTTGACTGCGGCGCATATGCAGGAGATGACCTTGCACATGCCATTGAGGTTTCAACGTTACCCTACCAAGATACCGTAGATTTAGCTTATTGCTATGGTAACCAGAATTTAGTGTATGATTCCCCTGACATTTTCTACAAGCTCACGTTAAATCCAACCATGCAACAAATAAGTATCAACACCTGTGGTTCTGATTTTGACACCTACATCACGGTCCTAGATCCCCAGGGTAACGTTATTACTTATAACGACGATTTTGATGGCTGTGCTCCTTCCTCTATGTTGAGTTTTGACGTGTCTGATCTTGGATTTGTTTATTTAATTGTTGAAGGCTGGGGAAATGAATCGGGAGTTGCTCATCTAGAAGTTACATCAAGCTATGCAGGAATTAGCTCAATTCCTCACGATAAATTTAATATTTACCCCAATCCGGTGAACGAGATATTGGCCCTAAGTGAACCTATCGAAAATATCGAAATCACGGATCTTTTCGGAAAATCTCTCATTAAAACGCTGGGACAAACTTCCCAACTTGACGTTACAGATCTTTCATCAGGAATTTACACGATTCATTTTCTATTCAATGGCGTAAGATATTCAACGCGATTTATAAAGCTATGAAGATTTTAATGAGCATCGGTATTTTTTACTTCGCATTCACATCGATGTGCTTTGCAGGTATTTGGAATAAAAAATCCAGCATTGGTGGAACGGGTAGACACCGAGGGATTGGTGGAAACGCCTACCAATTTGGATATATGGGGTTAGGTCATGTCAATGGTGCAGGTGCAGACATCTCTTTTAGGGATTGGTGGCAATATAATCCGGCAACGGATAGTTGGACACAAAAATCAGATTTTCCAGTAGCTAATCATGGGGCTGTTTGTTTTAGCTTAAATGATCGGATTTATGTAGGGGGTGGTTCATCGCTCACCAATGAATTTTACGCATTTAATCCCTTGACGAATGAATGGACTCCTATCGCAAATTGTCCATTATCCCCCGGTGATGTGCAAGGTTTTATTGCCAGCAATAAGGGATATGTAATATACACCAACCAACTTGCAGAATATAATCCGAGTAGTGATTCATGGAGTTTAAAGGCAAATGTCCCTGTTAACGCGAGCAATTGGTCGTGTACATTTTCAAATAGCACAAGTGGTTTTTTAAAGGTGGGGCACGCCTTGTATGAGTATAAACCAAGTCAAGATGTTTGGATGGCTCGGGCCAACCATCCCGGTTTAAGTACGGGGGGGAGTTATGGGTTTTCCATTAATGGAATCGGTTATGTTGCTTCTGGTTATGTGGGTGGTTTATCCACGGTAACTGAAGAAGTTTGGTCGTTCAATCCAGCCAACAATACATGGACAAGAGAGGCGGATTTTCCCGGCTCATCACGACGCTTTCTAGCGGCATTTTCCATTGCAGAAAAAGGATACATAGGCCTTGGTACGAATGGAGTTAATTTGAATGATGTTTGGGAGTTTGACCCATCAAAAACCCTTGATATATCGGAAGCTGAACCATTACAAATTGTTCTTTATCCCAATCCGTGTTCTGATGTGTTAATCCTAAATGGATTGAAAGAGTCCCTGGATTTCGCTATCTACTCAACACTCGGAGAAAGAATGCTTTATGGGGAAACCAAGAAAAGAATCGATGTGGATCAATTGGCTCCTGGGCATTATATTATTGTAATTAAAAATAAGAAATATGCCTTCATTAAAGGGTAGTCGTATCGTTGGTGTTTTTCTTTTTACCCTGGTCTTTTTTAAAGGATTAGGACAAGAAAATACCTGGATAAAACTCGGTGACTTTTTTGGTGGTAAACGAGAGCGATCTGTTGCCTTTAGTTTAAATGGATTTGGATATGTCGGTACGGGAAGCGATACGGCAGAGGTTGTTCATGCTGATTTCTGGAAGTATGATCCGAATTCAGATACATGGTCACAAATCGCACCGCTTCCGGGGCCAGCCAGACGGGATGCTGTAGCATTTTCTTTGAATGGATTTGGGTATGTTGGAACCGGAATAAGTGATCACGTCTCAATTGATGGAGATATTCTTTCTGATTTTTGGCGATACAATGCTGTGATGAATGAATGGGATTCCATTGCTCCGTTTCCAGGAAATCAAGGGAATGGTGTTTATTTCTCCACGGGTTTTAGTGTGGGGGGTAAAGGATACGTTTGTGGAGGTAAAACAGGGAACAGTAGCTACAGCAGTGAATTGTGGGAATACAAACCGGCCAACAACACTTGGTTTCAGCGGGCTTCTTTTCCTACTGGAATTCGCTATATGTTGAGCTCCTTTGCTGTAGGGAATTTCGCATATGTTGGGTTTGGAGCCACGCAAGATGTTTATAAACGTGATTTATATCGATACAATCCAGGAAACAACCAATGGGACCAAATGCCTAATTTACCCGGAAATGTAAGGGGTTCAGCGACCACGTTCGTACTGCAAGATAAAGGGTATGTTTGTGGGGGAAATGACGGCGGCTTACTCGATGACTTGTGGGAATTTAATCCAATAAGCGAAGAATGGACATTGAAAGCATATTATGGTGGGTCAGAACGAAAAAACGCCATTGCGTTTAGTATAAATAATGAATTTGCGGTGGTTGGATTAGGAAAAGGATACACGGGCAAAAAGGCGAGCCTATATGCCTATTATCCCACCTCATACCTTGGCTTGAGTAATCCGCTGGCTCAAGAAATTCAAATTTTCCCTAACCCGGGTAGAACCAACATCCAACTCCGAAATCTTCCCGCTGAATTTGAACGTATTGAATGTATAAGCTTTCAAGGACTAACCGTCTTTTCTACGAATAATATCCCCGCTTCCGATGCATTTGAATCGTTACCGTCGGGGTTATATTACCTTAAAGTTTACCGTGAAAACCAAGATTTAATTGCCGTTAAACCCCTATTAATAAATTAATGAACGTTAGATTATTCCTTTTCTGTCTTTTAGTTTTCACTTCATTTGGGCAAGACTATTGGGAAATACGAGACTCTATAAAAGGTGCTCCTCGGGCGGGTATGGCCACATTTGTTCTTGGAAATAGGGGGTATGCCGTGGGGGGAATTAAAGAGGATGGAAGCACAAGAAAAATGTACTCCTATTCCAAACCCCAGAATGATTGGGACGATGAACTTTCATTAGGTGGATTAACTGGTGGTGGCTTAGAGCGTAATTTAGCCTGTGGGTTTGCCTTAAACGGTAAAGGGTATGTTTGCCTTGGAGAAGGTCTAGGTAGTGCCTTCATGAATGACCTTTGGGAATATGATAAAGCGAATCAAACTTGGACACAAAAGGCCGATTTTATCGGTACCCCAAGAAGAGGAGCATCTTCTTTTGTGATAAACAATATAGCCTATGTTGGAACCGGTGAAGATCAACAAGGCTTGTGTAGTGATTTTTATGCCTATTCTCCCTTCGAAAACAGTTGGGAGCCTATCGCTTCATTCCCTGGAGACGCAAGACGACAAGCAGTTGGATTTGAATTAAATGGCTATGGGTGGATTGCCACCGGAGACGCTGGAGTACTTAAAAATGATTTATGGTCCTATAACGTAGTCACGAATCAATGGCAACAGAAAAGTAATATACCGGGTAATCCAAGATTGGGTGCAGTTGCTTGGAGCTCGTCGCCAAGCGCCTATGTTGCTACAGGACAAGATGCCACTGGTGAATACCTTAACGACGTTTGGCAATACAACTATTATCAAAATTCATGGACGCAGCGGAATATTTTTATCGGAGGAGGTAGGGTAAACGCGATTGTCATGGTCATCAATGGATCAGTATTCGTGGGAGGGGGTTATAATGGCACCTATTTAGATGACTTTTTTACCTACAATGGGATCGCTGAGGTACAAGAAGAGGATCTATTATTAACCCTGTTCCCTAATCCAAGCGAATCATGGGTCCAGATTGATGGAATAGAACACCAAACCTCCTATAGTATCTATTCCGCGACAGGAATGGAATTGTTAAAGGGTAAAACATCAAGCCATGAACTTATTTCCTTGGAAAACCTTCCAAGTGGAGCTTATATCATTAAGTTAACGACACAAAACACAACAGTATGTCGCACGTTTATAAAACTTTAGTGCTATTTGGAATGCTCCTCTTAGTTAATTGTACCTCTTCAGAGAAGAAGGGGCAAAAATCTGAAGACGCTAAAACAATAAAACAGTCAGAACAAGTTCTTTACGCTACTTTTCAAAACGCCGACGGGACCTGGGGTTATGACATACTATCTGCTGGAAAAGTGCTGATTCATCAGCCAAATATACCTGCAATCCCAGGAAATAAGGGATTTAAACTAGAAACACAAGCCACAGAGCTTGCACAATTGGTGGTGCGTAAAATTAATGCCGGCATTATGCCCCCCAGTGTTTCAAGCGAAGAGGTTAAAGGAATTATTGGGAATCCTAACTAAACATGTAAGGCCCTATTACCTGTAGCCCCTAAAGCTGCTTCTTTTAAAGCTTCAGAATAGGTTGGATGCGGATGACAAATTCGAGCTATATCCTCGGCAGAGGCACGATACTCCATTGCGGTTGCTGCTTCCATAATCAAGTCAGCAGCTCGCGCCGAAATCATATGAACGCCTAATACTTCATCCGTAGTTTTATCAGAAATTACTTTGATGAACCCGCTGGTATCCATGGATGCACGAGCGCGTCCAAGGGCCTTGATTGGAAAATTACCGATGTTCACCTCGATTCCAGCGGCTTTTAGTTCCTCTTCTGTTTTTCCAACAGAGGCAACCTCTGGCCACGTGTAAATAACCCCGGGTATTAAATTGTAATTTATATGAGGCTTTTGTCCTGCAATATATTCTGCAACAAATACGCCCTCTTCTTCTGCTTTGTGGGCTAACATCATCCCTTTAATAACATCCCCAATTGCATATACATTAGGCACCCTCGTTTGGAGGTGTTCATTTACCTCAATCTGACCTCTATTATTCGGTGTAATACCAAGTTTATCGAGCCCTAGTCCTTCGGTGTACGCTTTTCTTCCAACGGCAACTAAGCAATAATCAGATTCAAACGTAACCGAGTTTCCTTTTTTATCCAGCGCAGTCACGATGGTTTTATCGCCTGTATTTTTTACCCCTTGAACCTGGTGGTCAAAATGAAATTTTAAACCTTCTTTCTTAAGGATTTTTGTGAGTTCCTTGCCGATTGAACCATCCATCATCCCTAATAATGTGGATGAATTTTCAATTACTTCTACCTCCGAACCAAGGCGAGCGTAAACCGACCCTAATTCCAAACCAATTACACCCCCTCCAATAACGATTAACTTCTTCGGGATTTCGGACAAGGATAAAGCCTCAGTGGAAGTAATAATCCGTTTTTTATCCGGGATCATGCTTGGAAAGAAATTTGGTTTAGAACCGGTTGCAATAATTACATGTTTTGTTTGAAGTTCTTTAACACCCTCCGAAGAAGTAACAGCTACCGTAGTTGAGTTCACAAAGGAACCCATTCCGTGAAAAACTTCTATTTTGTTTTTTTCCATTAAATATTTCACCCCGGCACAGGTTTGCGAAACCACATCGTTCTTACGCTGAATCATTTGCGAGAAATTGGCTTTTACCTCGTTAACCTCAATCCCATGCTCAGCAAAATGATGCGTCGCATTATAAAAATGTTCAGAAGAATCCAGTAATGCCTTTGAAGGAATACACCCAACGTTTAAACATGTTCCGCCAAGGGTATCATACTTTTCAATAATGGCTGTTTTCAACCCTAGCTGTGCGCAACGGATGGCTGCAACGTAACCTCCTGGACCTGAACCAATAATTACAACGTCGTACATAATGTTAATTTTAGAATGCAAAATTACGACAAGCAAACTTAAATGTTCCAAAAAACTGCCAGAATTAAGCAACCGAATACTATTCTTGTTGTTTAATATCCTAGAATGGGTAACCAAATTATAATCGCAGGAGCAGGGTGGCTAGGTCGTCCGCTTGCATTGGCATTGAAGGATAAACATAATAAAGTCACGGTCCTAAGTAGAAGTGATGAACAAGCTGAATATTTTAAAGAGCAACATATCTCGGTCACAAAGGTTAATTATTTGCAAATTGAACCCTTAGCTGAACCTTCAAAACAACATAAAACACTGATCGTATGTATACCGCCAGTTGCCAATTATGGGGTTGTTTTAGTTGAGTTATTGAAAGCGATTCGTCCTAATTATGTTATTTTTTCCAGCTCGACGAGTGTTTATTCACAACCCTATGGTGAGGTAAACGAAGCTTCTATGCTTGGAGGTAATCCCCTGTTACAAGAAGCCGAATCATTAATTATACATTCAGAAGTGCCGAATTGTATTCTTCGGTTCGGGGGATTAATTGGTGAGGATAGGAATCCGGCATCGCACTTTAGTGGGAAGCATAACATCCCAAATGGAGGAGCTCCTATTAATTTAATCCATCGTAATGAGATCATCGAGATCATTTCACAGGTTATTGAATCACGCTTAACAGGTGTATATAACGTAGTCAACCCAAGCCACCCTACTCGCAAGGAATACTATGAAAAGCAATGCATACAACGCGGTCTTCTTCCCTGTACATTCGATTCAGAAGGAAACGGAAAAATTGTTAATGGTTCTAAAATTAGCGCCCTTTTGAATCGCCCTTATCGCTTTTCTATTGAATAATTAATTGCGTTTTTCCTACCTTTGAATAACAAACCATGAAATGGATTATTCCTTTCTTAATATTTACGCTTTTAACTCTTGAGGTTAATGCATCACATATTATAGGTGGCGACATCTACTACGATTATTTAGGAAATAACCAATACCGATTTTACCTGACCTTGTACCGTGACTGTGCCTCAAGCGGAGCGGCTTATGACGACCCCTTGCAATTGGCAATTTACAACGGGAACGGATCTCTGTTTCAAAATGTAAGCGTTCCTTTTCCCGGGAGTACTCCTGTGCCATTAAATTTCAATAATCCATGTGCCACCGCTCCAGGCGGTATTTGCGTTGAGAAAGCAACCTACATTGTTGTTGTTACCCTTCCCCCAACCCCGCTTGGATATGATATTTCGTATCAACGTTGTTGCCGAGGACCGAATGTTACAAACTTAGTTACACCAGACGATACAGGAATTACCTTGACCACCCACATACCAGGAACCAATTTGGGTAACGGTACGCTGTATCAAAATAGCTCGCCACGATTCACCAATTATCCGCCCATATTATTATGCAATACAGAGTCCATTACGTTTAATCATGGCGCTACAGACCCGGATGGTGACGTGTTAACATATTCATTGGTCACACCCTATGCGGGCGCAAGCTCAGTTACACCTTTACCGCCTCAAACTCCAGCACCACCCTATGCCCCAGTAATGTGGAATACCGGGTTTAATGCCACAACTCCGCTAGGCCCGGGTTCAGGAATAACGATAAACGCAAACACCGGGATGATGTTAGTTACCCCTCAAAATGTAGGTTTATTCGTAGTTGGAGTCAAGGTAACAGAAACCAGAAATGGCATTATCATTGGATCTACAGTGAGAGACTTCTTGTTTAGGGTGTTTGATTGTAACATTACCCTTCAAGCCTTATTGCCTACCCAAGAGCAACTGCCCACCTTTGTTTCCTATTGTCAAGGGTTAACCGTTAATTTTGTAAACAATTCCTACGGTGGTTCTTCTTACGCTTGGAATTTTGGAGTGCCCGGTATTACCAATGACGTTAGCAATCAAGCCCAACCAGGGTATACATACCCAGTACCCGGAACCTACAATGTTTCACTAATTGTTAATCCTGGACAGCCCTGTACAGACACTGCCTACATGTCCGTAACAGTAAACAATCCATTTTCGGTCTCATGGACAAGTGAGGATTCTTTATGTATCATCGGAAATCAATTTAATTTTATTGGAACGAGTAGTGCTCCAACAGGAATAGGAACCTATACATGGACGCTAGATAACACCGCGTCAACGCAAAATGCCACGGGATTGTCGGTTCCGAATATTACCTTCAATACCCCTGGATTCCATGCTGTAACCCTCCTTGGCGATAATGGCGACTGTATCACATCGTTTACTGACTCTATTTTTATTTTTGATGTGCCCACAGCACAAGCGAGTGCACCACCTCAGGTAAACTGCATTGGATTAACTGTTCCATTTGGCAACTCCTCTAGCAATGCGCTAACTACTCATTGGGATTTTGGAGAACTTGGTGTGTCGAATGATACTAGTAATGTGCTAACACCCACATATACATATGCGAATGCCGGAATGTATCAGGTTGTTTTAACCGTAAGCTCTGGAAGCAATTGTAGTGATTCAGACACCTTAAATATTTCAATAAATGAACCTCTGGTATTATCTTTTTCCAACACAGATTCCCTATGTATAAATGGTGGTTTATATACCTTTGATGGAGCCGTAAGTGGCCCCCCTTCTGCAATATATTGGTGGGATTTCGGCCCGAACGGAATTCCTCAACTTTCAAATAGTGTTGATGTTTATCCAGTAGAATTCAGTCAAGCGGGGGTTCAGCCTATCACACTATACGGCGCTTTTGATAATTGTATTGATTCAATACAGGGCAGCGTATATGTATATTTTGAACCAACCATAGGGTTTACCATGATCCCGGGATTACAATGTGTACCCTTCTCGGCTACGTTTATCAATACGTCAACCTCTGATGGCCCGGCAACCTATACTTGGGACTTCGGTGACGGCAATTCTTCGAACAGTCTGAACGGGTTTCACGTGTATACGGTTGTAGGTAACTTCAATGTTGGCCTTACAATGACCACCCTAGAAGGATGTATTGATACGCTAAATCTGTTGCAACAAGATTTGATTTCCGTTAATCCTTCCCCAATCGCGGGTTTTAGCGTAAATCCAAATCAAATCGATGTATGTAACAATGAAGTTACGTTTACCAATCAGTCTATTGGAGCAACGACCTACTCCTATATTTTCGACCATCGAGGTTTTTATTCAGCATTACCTGATTTTACTCACGAATATCAAAATGCGGGAACTGATTATCCTACGCTGTTGGTGACGAATGAATTCGGATGTAAAGACTCTACGCGCGAAACCGTTATGGTATTTCCATTTTCCATGTATATCCCTAATACGTTTATACCGGACAAAGACGGAAAAAACGACGTGTTCAAAGCAGAAACAACTTTTCAAATAAGCGATTGGGAGTTTATTATCTATAATCGATGGGGACAACGTGTATTTGAAACCAATAACCTGTTTGATGGATGGGATGGTCTCTATGATGGAAAGCCCGCTCAAGATGGCACATATACCTATAACATCCGATATCGGGGTTGCGAATTTCCAAGTGCTTGGCAACAAGTTACCGGGTCCGTTCGCTTATTACGATAATTACTTGCGCAACACGAAGTTATGTCCCAGGTAGACTTTCCTTACCTGTTCATCATTAGCTAAATCCTCAGCAGAGCCACTTTTTAGAATCTTTCCTTCAAACAATAAATACGCACGATCGGTAATGGAAAGCGTCTCTTGGACATTGTGATCTGTAATTAATACTCCGATGTTTCGTTTTTTTAAATCTGCAACAATAGACTGAATGTCCTCAACGGCAATAGGATCTACCCCAGCGAACGGTTCATCTAAAAGCACAAACTTGGGGTCGGTTGCCAAAGCTCGTGCAATTTCTGTTCGTCGTTTCTCTCCACCAGATAAGCGATTGCCTAAGTTTGTTCGAACGTGATTTAAAGAAAATTCAGCAAGTAACTTTTCCAGTTTTTCTTCTCGTTGAGGTTTTGTTAAATCCGTCATTTCTAAAATTGCAAGGATATTATCTTCCACACTTAATTTTCGAAAAACAGAAACTTCTTGGGGAAGATATCCAATCCCTAATTGTGCCCGTTTATACATCGGTAATTTAGTGATTTCTGTACCGTCAAGATAAACACGACCTTCGTCGGGTCTAACCAAGCCTACAATCATATAAAATGAGGTAGTTTTCCCGGCTCCATTTGGGCCAAGTAAGCCTACAATTTCTCCTTGACTTACTTCAATTGAAACGCCGTCAACCACACTTCGGTTCCGGTAAGTTTTACGGATTTGGTTTGTGTAGAGTTTCATAGTTCGAAATTACTAAAAATTGAAGGAGATTCGTCCCCTTATTCCAAATGGACTGGAACCCGGATCATTGTGGGTTGCCCTCCAGACAAAATCAACACGAAGCACTTTAAATACATTCTCTAAACCGGCGGAGCATTCCACATATGGAACCTGACCAAAGGATTTTACATAAGCTGGTATAAGAACATTTTCTGCATGTCTACTTGAAAGCGAACCATACAAAACACGTGCAGTAGATACCAATCGTAAGTTTAATTTATTGATTCCATGAATTTTATTAAAAAACAGCCCTTCCCAGTGATTTTCGATAAATGCACTGGCATATTTATCTGAAATAAATTCTAAAAAATTCATCTTGTTGTAAGCGGTTAACAACAACCAATACGATTGATTTCCTTCATGAACCTTTAAAAACGGAAAAGCCGTTGATCCTAAAACACACCCCAGGCTTGCACCATATCTGAACCTGCCTAAGGCCCCGAGTTGCGTATAATGTTCTAACTGAAATTCGAATTTTTGATAATTGTACATACTGCCCGCAACCCCCTTAAAACCCAATACACATTGTAGAGATAATATGGGAAAAGAGGACCCCACACTGGTTCTATCAAATTGACCGGACAAAAACTCTTCATCCTTCGTCCATCTGATTCGAGTAATAAGTTCTGCCGTAGTTAAATGCTGTAAGGTGTCCACTCCTCCCGTATATTGATTAGGGCTTAAATAAGCACTAATTCCCAATGGCGTATAGTTCTTCCAGTCGAATCCCCCTAGAATGATTAAATCCTTTTTAACGTCTTTTTCTAGATTGAATCCCACCTTTTTTACAAAGGTTAGCTTATCAAAAGGAGCAGTGTTTAATACGGTAGCAAACGTGTTCCCTAGTTGTGCAGCCGTGGGGGATTGACCAATTTGCTCTAAATCATACGTATAGTAGACGCACAGCATGCCCCGTTTCTTTGGGGTAATATTATACCGAATCAAACTGGAATATTTAAACCTATTATCACCGATGCCATACCCTAATTTACCACCAAGCTCTAAGCGTTTGGAGAAGGCATTGGACGTTCTGATTGCAATAGAAAAACGGGTGTCTTCAACCGGATTTCTACTCAATAAAGAAGTGACATTCCCTAATTCTATTTTTCCAAATGGATAGTATCCTGTAGAAGCAAAATAAGTCAAGGTTTTTAGCCCCTGAAAATATCTCGTTTTATTTAATGTGTCAATCATTTCCGAAATACCCTGCTCTGTCTTATTCAATGATTCATGCCGCAATGAATCCCACGCCTCAATATCTTGAGTTTTTGAATGCTCCAAAAACTCTACTGTAGTTGAAGTATTATAAAAATCGTCCGGTTTTAGTTGATTAATAACAAAGTATTTTCGACTGCTCGTTTTTTTTCCAAGAAATCCATAGATTTTAGTCTTTTCCGTTAATCGTATGTCTAAAAGTAGAACCTCCTTTTTAAGCATCCAAACCTCTTGTTCTACCTGTTCAAATTCTTGTTCTACGTATAGGTCTTGGATGTAATTTAAATTCGCTCCTTCGGATATATTGGCTTTAATGGATTGTATAGCATAGGTTGTATCGTGAACCCACATCTCCCCAAAAAACGTCAGATTACTTTTGTTTTTCGGTTCAAATCTAAGTTTATAGCAGAATTTGTTGCCAATAAAAGTGGAGTCATCCAAATAAAATCGATACATCGAACGTGCATAATTGGCAAGAGGACTAATAAAGGACTTACCGAATAAGTCAATTACATTTTCATAGATATTAATATCCAAATACATGTCTCCCAAAAACTGGGCTGCTTGAAGATTTTGAACTCCGGTTATTCGTGAGGCTTTGACAATTTCTCGTTTTCGTTTTGGTCGATTCGCAAAATAAAAATCAGATACGGATTCCGCTAAAACTGCCGGCAAAACCAAGGTCTGGTTGGATGATGTGTCTAAATAATCCTTAACAACGCTTAAGCGTTTTACTGGGCCTAAGGAGGAAAACTCAGACCCTATGTTATTGATATCCACTTGAAATTTATTGTAGGCTTCATACTGATATGCCTGCAATTTCTCTTTATTATTTACGGGTTTATGGGCGATGATTTTTTTGTGCAATTTAGTTGACGGGAATTCATCGGGAGGTAATACCACGATTTCATTTACTTCTCTTGATACGGGCCGAAGCGAAACATTTACCTCTTGCTGCACCTCTTGTTTGAGCTTTATTCGTACCACCTTATAGCCTAAACTGTATACCTGTAAGGAATCAACCGGATAATACGTTTCAAGTTTATACCGCCCTAAACTATCTGTTACAGTAGAGATTTTACTCCCGTAAAAACTTACTTTAACATATGACATCGGAGACTTTGATCCTTGTTCGGTCACTACGCCTGATACGGAGGTTTTTTGGGCATAAAGGCCCCCAACACTTAGGACAATCATCAAAACTGTAAAAACAAGCGTCTTCAATCGATTACTTATTTTTAATGGTTCTCTTTGAAACTAGGATACTTATTTCATACAGGGCAATGATCGGAATCGAAACAATGATTTGCGAGAGCATATCTGGAGGGGTAATCACCGCAGATATAATTAAAATAACTACAATGGCATGTCTCCTGTATTTTTTTAAAAACTCCGGTCCAATCAGCCCGATTTTTGTAAGAATGTAACTTACGATTGGAAGTAAAAATAAAATCCCCGTATAGAACACAGTAGAAATAATTGTTCCCATGTATGACCCCACGGTAAAATTATTTTCAATTTCTGGACTAATTTGAAAAGAACCAAAAAACTGAACCGTAAGCGGCGCAACCACGAAATATCCAAATAAAACGCCCAAGAAAAAACACAAACTCACATAAAAAACCAATCCTTTAGCGGCCTGAATTTCATTTTTTTTTAATCCCGGTTTTATAAACGCCCAAAACTGATAGAAAATATAAGGTGCGGAAATAATTAATCCCCCCATGATGCTCATCATCATGGCATAATTGAACTGACCAGAAACGGTCATACTTTGCATTTTGACGGTGGTATCTGAAACACAAACGCCTAAAAAAGTACAGAGCATTCTAAAGGTGATAAATTCCTTTTCCTTTAGAACTAAAAACACATGATTCATTACCCATTCTTGATAAATCCAAAGAACCACGGCAACACATATAACTACAATAGCGACCCGCACCAAACGCCACCTCAATTCATCAAGGTGTTGTAAAAAACTCATTTGTTGATTTTCGGGCATCGTACAAATTTAGCTAAAAATCCCTGTAATTTTTTGGTTTATCCGCTCCACGTAAATTGTTTACGTTTTGCCGGGGTAATCTTTGTAAAAACAAGCGATGAAAACCATTAATATCCGTAAAATCCAATTCAACAATTTTAGCAATAAAGTGCTTTGTTTCGGGGAGCTTTGCATTAATAAGCTATGCATCGATAGTTATGTAGAACTAAACTTCAGTGCCTTAAACCGTATCGTGGGATTGCTAGAAACACAATTGCCTAATTTTTCTATCTACGAATTAATTCAAGAGGAAATCAATGATTCAGAAAAATACTACATCATTGATTTAAGTGGGCATGAATTAATGCCTGTTTCAATTGAAGCGTTAGCGCTGGAGGGCTTACCTTCCCTTAAAATAAGTGCTTAACTAAGGTTGAATGACAACCGTTTCTTCGTTGGTTTTTTCAGCCTCAATTTTAATGATTCCTTGACCTTGACGATTTCCTTTGTATGCCTCAATATCAAGTACCGCAACACCCGCCTGTCCTAGCTGATATATTTCATTATAATTGAACGTAGCAATTCCCGCTGCATTCGTATAAGCCGTATCATAAACCACTACCTGTGAAGGACAATTACAAGTGGAGGTACCGTGTAATACCACCATAGCTTGTTCAACTAAGGCATTGTTTTCATCGCGAACTTCAATTTTAGCAAGGGTGTCCTCCTTTTTAACACAAGCATTCAAGCCAATTAAGGCAATACTCAATGTAGCGAAAATCAGCGTTTTTATTTTCATTTCTTTCTTCATGATAGTAATTAATTAGGAAGATAAATGGTTTCTACAGAGGTTGTATGTACTCGACACCGCGTGTACCCTGTTGCCGTTTTATTATTATGTTTTACGATTATATCGAAGTATCCGGTTGTGTTATCTGGACCTGAAGTATTGAAATACTGATCCATATCCACGGTTGTAAACCCGGAAGTATTCGTAAATGTAGTGTCAACAAAAGACTTAGTGGGAGGATTACTTTGCTGATCTCCAATAACCACCACCTTTGCACCACTCATTAATTGATTAGAAGAAGACCGAACGAATACTTTCAATATTGCAGGGTCCTTTGACTTACAACCGTTTGCGATTAATAAAAATCCAGCGGCAATTCCGAGAATAATTAGTTTTTTCATAGATGAACAATCAATCAAAAGTAACACATAAATTAGTGAAACACAAAAATTTAAACGATTTCACTTACAAATTTCTTTTCGATTCAAAGATACAGAAAGCAATTGCAAATAAAACCCTAATTTTGTTTAACCAAAATAATTAAACCATTTTCGGCCGTAAAATGTTACACTATGCGAGAAAGAATCGAACACGTTCAACGCGAAATCTCAGGAATTGTCATTACTGATCAAGCAGAGGCGGAATCTTTTCGCATTAAATATTTAGGAAGTAAGGGCCTGTTAAAGTCTTTATACAATGATTTTAAAGCCGTCCCCAACGAAGAAAAAAAGGAAATTGGTCAACTGTTAAATGAGCTAAAGCAACGTATGGAAACCATAATCGCTTCAGCCGTATTGAGTGAAAAAACCAATAAGCCGAAAAACGTAATGGACTTGACAAGACCCGGTCGAATTACACCTGTAGGCAGCCTTCATCCATTAACACTCGTCCGCAACGAAATAGTGAATATTTTCTCGACCATCGGTTTTTCAGTGTCGGAAGGTCCCGAAATCGAAGATGATTGGCACAACTTCTCTGCCCTGAACTTCCCGCCAGACCATCCCGCACGTGACATGCAGGATACTTTCTTCATTGATTCCGCGATTGACGGTCTTTCTTTAAGAACACACACCAGCTCTGTACAAGTTCGGGTAATGGAAACACACAAACCCCCAATTAGAACAATTTCACCCGGACGTGTATATCGAAACGAAGCTATTTCAGCCCGAGCACACTGCTTTTTTCACCAAATCGAAGGGTTATATATCGACAAAAATGTATCCTTTGCGGACCTTAAACAAACGATAGATTTTTTCGCAAAATCATTTTTTGGGAGCGAAACAAAAATTAGACTGCGTCCGTCCTATTTCCCTTTTACAGAACCTAGTGCAGAAGTTGATGTTTCATGTTCACTTTGTCAAGGCGAGGGCTGCAACGTTTGCAAACACACGGGTTGGCTTGAAATTCTCGGATGTGGCATGGTTGACCCCAATGTGTTGGACGCCTGTGGTATTGACTCAAGTGAATATAGCGGATTTGCATTTGGAATGGGTGTAGAACGGATCGCCCAACTGAAATATCGGGTAAACGATTTGCGCTTATATTCTGAAAATGACGTGCGATTTCTTTCACAATTTCATTTTTAAATAATGGATTTTAGAGACTTAAGCCCCACCACTCATATTGATTCTATAGAGGAGTTAAGCCATGAATCCACTCAACTTATTTTCAAACACTCTACGCGTTGTATTATATCATCCATGGCGCTTAAACGCTTAAAGGCTTGTGCCGAAGTTGATGCAACATGTTGGGTATTAGATTTAATTACATACCGTTCGATTTCCAACGAAATCGCTACTAGATATCAAACGGAACATCAATCACCTCAGTTATTTATAATTCGTAACGGTCATGTTATTGGATATACTTCACATGAAGGCATTGATTGTGATTTTATATTGAATTGCCATGAGAAATAAAAAAACCTTACTTATTCTTTTCTTACTTTCGTTGGTGGGTGGTGTATTCTTATACAAGAGTTTCTCTACTTCAACCGTCGAAGAAGAACCTGGCCCTTTGGCCTACTTTGAAGCCGAAGGCAGCCTTACCAGTGTGATCGGTTCGGATTTTAGCAGTGCACTTCTTACGCATGCAGTTTCTGTTTCAGTATCCTTATATCTGGATGATAGTCTTATATCTACCTATCAAAATCTAAAAAACAAAACATCGATTTCGATTCCAAAGCACCTTTTGACACTTGGAACACACCAGTTGAAAATAACTGCAAAACACCCCACGCAAGGTACAAGCGAAGACGAAAGATTACTCTATGTATTATCAGACATTACCCCTGCATCTTGGTCCCTTATTTTGAAAAACCAATATCTACATAATGACTCTTCGTTCACCCAAGGGCTTGCGTTTTCCGAAGGAAAACTCTTTGAAGGAACGGGAGACCCTAACGGTCTTGGTGCCACCATGGTTGGTGAAGTTGATTTAGAAACAGGTAAAATTCTTAGAAAAAAGAACGTCCCGGCACCGGTATTTGGAGAAGGGATTACCCTGGTTGGCAATGAACTTTATCAAATTACATGGCAAAATAATACATGCTTTGTATATGATAAAAAAACGTTGGCACAACTGAGACAATACCCCTATACTGGAGAAGGATGGGGGCTTACCTTTGATGGAACCTATTTAATCATGTCTGACGGAAGTGAGAATCTTACTTTTAGGGACCCTAAATCCTTCAAGGAAATTAAAACAATTCAAGTTTATACCCATGAGGGGGCCATTACAAAATTGAATGAGTTGGAATACATAGACGGGCACATTTATGCGAATATTTGGACAAGTAACTTAATCGCAGTTATTGAACCGAAGACTGGAAAAGTAATAGCTACTATTGATGCAACTGAGGCAGTACAAAAGGGAAAAGGAAATGGAGAGGTATTAAATGGAATCGCCCACAACCAAAAAACAGGTAAAACATACATCACTGGTAAATTTTGGACCAGCCTATTTGAAGTTTCGTTTAATAAACCTAAGGGCGGGTAAGAAACGGAACCTGTTTCGTGTATGTTCCGTTGACGATCCGTAAAAAATAGTTTCCTTTCGTCCAATAGGTATAATCAATGTATTGATTTACAGCGGTTAAATCCAGCTCTAATACCGGAACAAACTCCAACTCACGGTTGGAATCCAGATTTTCTTTCTCTACGAATATTCTACACTTAGAAGAAATTTCGGGAGAACATTCAACCTTAAATTCTTGGTCCCCAGATGGCATCGCCTTAACGAATGCGGCTTCTCTTAACCGATTATTAGTCAACGTTTTATGGGTAAATTCAGGGATTTCCCAAGCCCGAATGTAATCGATCAAATATTCCGCAGGAAAGGCTGTTTTACGATTGGGTCCAGGAGAAAATGGCCCTTGGTCCATGGCCAATGAAAAATTAGCAATTAAGTTCATTGAGGTATTGAAGGCCGCATGATGTTCCGCAACGAGTCGGTCATTCACATAAAACCAAACCCCTTCAGGTGTCCATAATCCTGAAAACGTAACCCAGTTTTCGGTTATGTTTTGATTAGTTCTAACCCAATGGCCAAACGGTTTATCGATAAACCCAAACTGTTTTACGCGGTCACAGCGATTGGGACAATGAACATCCACATGATAGGACGTTCTTCGCTCACCTTTTGCTTCCATGATATCAATTTCTTCATTTGGATTTCCCCCATAAAGCCAAAAAGCTGGCCAATACCCTTTACCGCTTGGCAAAAAACATCGTGCTTCAAAGTAACCATATCTAAATTGTTTTTTACTCCACGCAGCAGCCGTTAATCGATTAATCTGCACTTTCCCGTTTTGCAATAAAGCAGGGTTTTGAAGTATTTTTTCTTGATCTATCATCCAGTCTGGAAATGATCGCCACTCATTTACTGTATCAACCGAAAGTTTTAATACCCCCCTTGTTTGTTCGCACATTTTAGGGTCTGTGAACGTTTTCGCATCCAAGGATAATCCTCCCCAGGGGTAATAACCAAACCATATTGATTCATCGAGTTTATCACCATTAAATTCATCAAACAAGGTAGGGTTTCCGGTGTAAATCCCCTCTGGATCAAGCCAAATAATAACCGTGTCTTGACCGTAAAATTCCTGAATTAGAAAGCAGAGCAGGATTAATAGATATCTCATTTGCGTCAAATTACAATCAAAATTAGCAAACCCCGTTAGTTTACATTCCGTAATTTCGTAAAAATGAAGAATACTTGGTGTTTATGTATTATGCTGCTCTTTGGAGAGGCTCTGTTCGGGCAATCAAGTTTTCAAGTTAGAACGTTGATTTCATCAGAGTCTCCACAACGCCTAGATTCCTTGTCGATATTACCGGGTAGCGTTTATTGTATTCATAATAATGATACCGTATCACCAGCACTCTTTCGCATCGATTATATAGATAAAACCATTGCCTTTAGCCCAAGGATTAACGGCAATGTTCGCGTGTTTTTTCTGCGAATTAACCTAAACTTGACCCCAACAAGCCAGGAATACGATTCATTAGTACTAATGCCTAGCTTAACACCCGATGTGTTTTCAATCAAGGAAGAAAACCCCTTGATCGAAGATCTATTTGGCGGTAATGAAATTAACAAACGCGGCAGTATTTCTCGAGGGGTAACTTTTGGAAATCGACAAAACCTTGGAATTAACTCAACCCTTAATCTAGAATTGAGCGGAAACCTATCGGAAAACTTACACATTCTAGCTTCGGTTTCCGACGCAAATATCCCAATACAACCCGATGGTAACACCAATAAATTACAAGAATTTGATCAAGTGTTTATTCAGCTCTATACCGATAAACTTAAGCTTACAGCGGGTGATTTCTGGATACACCGTCCCGAAGGGTACTTTTTAAATTACAAAAAAAGAGGGCAAGGAATTACAATGACCCACACCCTAGATATTAACGCGACTCAACAACTTAAAACTCAATCCAGTGTTGGGTTGTCTAAGGGTAAGTTTCAGCGACAAATCATTCAGGGGGTAGAAAACAATCAAGGCCCATATCGGCTTACAGGTTCGGAAAATGAACCATTCATTGTGGTGTTATCAGGAACAGAACGGGTATATATTGATGGTAGGTTATTACAGCGTGGGCAAGAATTTGATTATACCATTGACTATAACAGTTCCGAACTTGTATTTACCACCAGAAATCTCATTACAAAAGATGTGCGTATTGTGGTAGAATTCCAATATGCAGATCAATCCTATACACGCGGGTTAGTGCAACAACACGTGAATTATCGTCATAAAAACACATCGATTTGGTTTAACTATTACCAGGAACAAGACTTTAAAAATCAACCCCTTCAGATAAGTTTGACAGAAACCACAAAACAACTCATAGGCGCTGCAGGAGATAGTTTAAGTAACGCCTACATTGGCACGATAGACTCCGTTGGTTTTCAAGTAAATCAGAACCTGTATCGCTTAATAGATACCCTAGGATATGACTCTGTTCTCGTGTTCTCCGTTCATCCCGACTCCGCCAGATATCGGGCAACCTTTCTCATGGTTGGAACACATAAAGGAAATTATATATTCGATAAAACCACTGCCTTTGGTCCCGTTTATAAATGGGTCAATCCAATTGGGGGAATCCCTCAGGGTTCGTATATGCCGATTCAACGGGTGAATTCCCCAAAACGAAAGCGAATGCTCACCGCGGGAATCCAACAAAAACTGGGAAAAAACTGGGTGTTCGAAACCGAATGCGCGACGTCGGAGGATGCCGTAAATTTATTTACAACCAAAGACCTTAAAAACGATTGGGGGTTCGGAAACAGTACAAAAATTACCCGGCAAATCAATGCTGAACCTTCGCGTTGGCGCCATTTAACACAGCTTGAATCTGAGTATTTGGGAAATCACTTTACGTTTATTGAGCCTTATCGCGCAGTAGAATTTGACCGTGATTGGAACCTCAGAAACGCTAAATTAACTGGCCCTCAATGGAATGGTAGATTATCCCACAAAGTTCAACACGATAAGGTTGGGTTTTTAAGCCTTCAGGCCCAACAATTTACCGTTGGAAACATGTTTTATGGCACACGAATTTATACAGACGGTCATGTAAAAAAGAATGGGTTTTCTATTGCCTGGGACGGGAGTGCATTACACAGCTCAGGTATAGTTAATGCCAGATTTATACGTCACCGACTCGATGCCTCCCAAACCATTCGGAGTATAAAAATCGGCATTAAAGATGATCAAGAATTTAATCTTCGGGATCAAATCATTGGTATTAACTCCACCAGCTATGCCTTTTATGATATTCAAGGTTATGTACAAAACGCCGACAGCAGTAAAGGCATGTTAAAACTGTTCTATCGAGAACGCTTTGATTGGAAACCGGATAGTACTGGTTTCACAACGGCAGCAAGAGGAACAACGTTAGGAGGGGAGGTCAAAATCAGCGATAACGCCGGAGGGACCTATGGTGTGGTAATTGGGATACGGAACCTAACCCCGTTAGACAGTAGTTTATTAAATCTTACACCAGACCAATCGCTAGTCGGTCGAATCAATGTGGCGAAAAGAGTATTTAAAGGGGCCTTAACCTTTGATACCTATTATGAAGTGGGGTCCGGATTAGAGCAAAAAAGAAGTTTCATTTACCTGGAAGTGAATTCAGGGCAGGGAGTGTATACATGGATCGACTACAACAATGATGGCGTGAAAGATTTAAATGAATTTGAAACCGCCACCTTTATCGATCAAGCGAATTATATTCGAATTTTTACCCCGAGTAATACGTATCAAAAGACGTATTCGAATGAATTTAATCAAAGTTTATTCTGGAGGCCTGAAGTTATTTGGAATAAAAAAACAGGTGTTCTTAAATTGCTGTCTGCTATTTCAAATCAATTAAGAATCCGTTCGACTAGAAAAACAATCGCCTTAGAAGTTAATGAGCTCTTAAATCCATTGAATGCCAATGTGTTAGACAATAACCTCATTTCATCTGTTTATTCATTTAGAAACACGCTCTATCTCTTTCGAACTTCTGCAAAATTCAATAGTCATTTTATTGTGAATAAAAATCTTAACAAAACCTTGCTTGCTACGGGTTTTGATGCGCGTTCTATTGAATTCAACGAACTTATGTTTCGATGGAATATTGTTCCTTCGTTTTCTATAAAAACCGAGGGACAAGAAGGCAATAAAACATCCTCTGTTGATTACACCCCTGGCAGAAACTACAAAATTCGATATCAATTTCTCCGAATGGAATGTTCCTTTCAGCCTTCTACCAACTACCGAATCGCTGTTGATGGTAAATTATCCTCCAAAATAAATGGTCTTAATCCGAGTATAGAAAAGAGCCATTCAAAAGAACTAGGAGTTGAATTCAAATACAATACAACAGAAAAAGGGAGCATACAGGGATCACTCAAATATCTTAATTTAACCTATAATGGAAATCCAATGTCGCCTGTTGGCTTTGAAATGCTGGAGGCATTACGTCCTGGTTCAAATTATACTTGGTCTATTTCATGGCAGCGAAATGTTGGCAAAAACTTACAGCTGAACCTGATTTATTCTGGAAGAAAGCCTTCGGACACCAAGGTTGTACACAATGGAGGAATGGAACTTAGGGCTTTTTTCTAATTTTGAATATGAAAGAAGATATAAGAACTCCGGAAGACATTGGTCAACTTGTTAATGACTTTTATACCGAAGTTATGAAGTCTGAGTCTCTTCGTTCGTATTTTAGTACGCTAGATTGGGATAAGCATCTTCCAAAAATGAAGAAATTCTGGCGGTTTATACTTTTAGATGAAGCGGGATATACGGAAAACGTAACCAACAAGCATCTTCACATGCAATTAACCAAAGAACTATTTGATGAATGGCTTTTATTATTCCGCCGCACGATTGACCAACACTTTGAGGGACCAAGAGCGGAACTTGCGAAAACCCGCGCTTCACTCATCGGTTTTGGTATACAAAGTAAGATGAATCTACTTGAAGATTAACTGAATCAAATCGTTACCGTTCGCGTAAATCATCAACCCCAACAAAAAGAAAAACCCGATATACTGTGCATACTCAAGGATTTTCTGAGGCGCTTCTTTTCCTGTTATCCACTCGTACAATAGGAAAACAACATGCCCTCCATCTAATGCAGGTATTGGTAAAATATTCATAAATGCCAACGCAAATGATAAGAATGCCGTATTAAACCAAAACACCTTCCAGTCCCACACGGGAGCAAACATATCACCAATACGTGTAAACCCGCCCACTGATGTTGCTCCTTTCTTGGTAAATACAAACTTGAATTGAGCCACATAATCTTTGAGTAATTGGGTACCGCCAATCACGCCTTTAGACATGCTTTCACCCAGGCCATATCGTACCTTCGACACGGCCAGCGTATCGGAAGTGAAATTATTTTTTGAGGCAAAACCGATTGTTCCTTCGGGAGTCACCTTACTGTGGATCATGATTGAATCGGTTCCTCGCAACACAAGTAGATCAGCCTTTTTATTTCGCTTAGTATACAATACCCTTTGTATGTCATCAAAATACGTCACTGCGGTTCCGTTAATCGAGATGATTTTATCACCATTTTTCATGCCCGCTTTTGCCGCAAATCCCCCCGGGGTAATCGTTTCTGCACATTCAGTGAGCACCCTAAATGAAGCAACAGACATCGCACCGTTTTGAAAAAGTTCTTGATCAATGGTTTTCGGCAATTTACGAACTAGGGTTTTACCTCCTCGAATTAATGTCAGCGTGGTTTTATTTCGCAAAAGGAGCCCTCGATTAATGTCGTCGAATGAAGTTACCTCTTCACCATTTACCTTTGTAATCAAATCGCCTGAATGCACATCGTACTTCGCGAGATACGGATGAATGGCCATCCCTTGATATAATTTTGATGTGGTCAAGGTAGCGCCTCCCCAATACCATACTATAGCCGCATAAATAATAAACCCAGCAATTAAATTAACGCTTACCCCGCCAATCATAATAATCAGCCGCTGCCACGGTTTTTTAGTTCTAAACTCATAGGGTTTCGCCGGTTGTGCCATTTGCTCTTTATCCATTGACTCATCGATCATCCCCGCAATTTTCACATACCCTCCCAG
>JBJTWL010000204.1:0-6690 GCA_046081745.1 Flavobacteriales bacterium
AGAACGCCTTCAGCGGTTACGATTCCAACTAAGTCGTATAAGTCATCCTTGGGTTTAAAGACTTCAGGGGTTTCTCCTTCGTTCGAATTTGCTTGGTTCGATGGTTGGAATGGTTTTCGTTCGCGTTGTTGGTGCTGTGGGTGATGTGGTTTTCGTTCAGGCCTATTCGGGGTATCTCCCGTTTTTTCTGTAGTGTTATTTTCTTGAACTGGCGCTGACTCAGGGGTAGTTACCTCGGTTTCAAATGGTAAGGTAGGAGCAGCCTGTTCGGTGTCTTCTTTTTCCATTCTCGGCTTTCGTGGACGAGTTTTACTTCGTTCTGTTGGTGCCGATTCTTCTGATGTGCTTGGTGAGGGTGCCTCGGATGATCCACCCGTTAAAGCACTGATTAATTCCGCTTTTTTAAGGGTTTGTGCGTTGGGAATACCAAGTGTTTCAGCAATAACACGTAAATCATTTAAACTTTTCCCTGATAATTCTTTAATATCCATAAAGGTTGTGATGTGTGAAAAAAACGCGAATAATGCGTAGGAGAGAATTCGAATGCAAGTTTATTAAAAAAAATGGACATTCACATCAGTGTTGACGAATAATCACGTTTTTCTTTTTTTCTTTTTTGCTGCAGGAAATAATATGTTATTGAGAATCAACCGATAACCTGGAGAATTGGGGTGTAAATTGAGATCGGTTGGAGGGTCCCCGACAAAGTGTTGATAATCTTCCGGGTCATGTCCACCGTAAAATGTCCACATGCCTTGACCGTATTCTCCGTGCAAATAGCGAGCCGTACCAATGGATTTGGTTTCACCCATAATCAGTACATTCGGTTTTACGAATTCTTTATGAAAATCGGTCGATTGACCCATAAAACCTTTGATGGTTGAAGTATGACATTGTGTAAGCATCGTAGGCACAACGTCCCATTTTGCAGAATACTCAAACAAGGTGAAAT
Organism: Flavobacteriales bacterium; assembly: GCA_046081745.1. Lineage (GTDB taxonomy): Bacteria > Bacteroidota > Bacteroidia > Flavobacteriales_D > Crocinitomicaceae > UBA952. Next base: position 953 of record JBJTWL010000204.1, read on the forward strand.
AATCTTCTTGCTCACGAATTGTTGAATTGGTGCGTAGATTTGATGCATCCAAATTCGAATATTCGTAGAAATAGGGGTCTCTATTCAAAGTGAAGTTCTGAAACGCTAAGGATTTGGTGAAGTCTAATTTGTTTTGTGCGTTTGGATCTGCGGCATCGCCATCGTAAATGTTTTCGCAAATGTCGACACCATTGGCACTCAATGCAATATCATAGCTGTCGGTACCACTGCACATCGTGAATAAAAACCCACCTCCCATTATGAAATTTTTAATGTTTTGACCTACCGCTAATTTCAATTGTGAAACCTTCTTAAAACCCAGCATGTGTGCATTAGATTCTGCTACCTTGACTTGTTCTTTATACCATGGTTGAAACGAGGCAGAACTGTAAAATTTACCATACTGCCCTGTGAAATCTTCATGATGGAGATGCAACCAATCGTATTTAGGTAACAATCCCATAACGATCGCAGAATCATAAATTTTATCGTATTTAATCTCTGCGTATTCAAGGACCATGGTTACTGCATCATCCCAAGGTTGTTTGTTGGGTGGAGTATACACAGCGATTTTAGGTGCTTTTTCCAATTGGATTACTTCCATGTTTACCTCTGGATTTGCGATTTCTGTTTTAATCGCACTAACTTGTCCATCGGTTAGTACCTGGTATTTAACCCCGCGAATTTTTAATTCACGCTCGATTTCCTGTAAATGAGGCATTAAAAAAGCACCTCCTTTATAGTTCAATAACCACTCAATGATAACCCCGTTTTCCAAGCACCAATAAGCAATTCCGTAGGCTTTTAAATGATTACTTTGATTATTATCCATGGGTACCAACAGCTGAGTGGCACTAAGCTTCAGGCTTAATAAAAGAAACAAAATGAAAAAGCTAACTTTTTTGATCATTAGAATGGCACACTTTGGTCTCCGTCAAAATTAAAATCTTTATCCGATTGATTCATCTTACTCTGAATCGTAATGGTATTGGAATCTTCATTAAAACTCGATAGGGCAGTTGTGTTACGTTCTCCGAAATCACCCAATGAGGATGCATCGTTCATGTTTTCAAATCGCGCATACTTGGCCTCGAAACGCATCCGTACCGTGTCTGTTTTACCATTTCTATGCTTAGCGATGATGAATTCCGCCATGTCCTGGGTGGAATTGCCATGATCATCCTTGTAAATTTTATAGTACTCTGGACGGTAAAGAAAGGAAACGATATCCGCATCCTGTTCAATGGCACCCGATTCCCGTAAATCTGATAACATGGGTTTTTTGTCACCAGCGCGTTGTTCTACGGAGCGGCTCAACTGTGCTAACGCAATAATAGGAATATTCAATTCTTTGGCTATTTCTTTAATCGATCTTGAAATGGTAGAAATCTCTTGTTCTCGATTCCCATTATTCTTGCCGTCTTTGGCAGACATAAGCTGCAAATAATCAATAATCACTAATTCAATGTTGTGCTGAGCTTTCAGTCTTCGGCATTTAGCACGAAAATCGAAAATGCTTAGTCCGGGAGAGTCATCAATGAAAATTGGAGCGGTGGTTAATTTCGGAATTCGAGCATGTAACTGATGGAATTCATGGTCGGCCAAGTCACCTTTTCTTAATTTTTCGGAATCAATCTTTGCTTCTCCGGCGATTAATCGTTTTACCAATTGAACGGAAGACATTTCTAACGAAAAGATAGCAACACCTTTGCCATGTTCAACAGCGGTATTCCGAGCGGCCGATAATACAAAAGCCGTTTTTCCCATCCCAGGGCGTGCAGCGACAACAATCATGTCTGATCGTTGCCAGCCGGAGGTGATTTTATCTAATTCAATAAAACCTGAAGGAATTCCAGATACACCGTCACCTGATGCCCGTGCTTTTTCAATCTCTTCAATGGCATCTTTGACCACATTCGACATAGCATTCACTTGCTTGGTCATGTTGTTTTCTCCAATTTGAAAAAGACCGGTTTCTGCCTTGTTTAACAAATCAAATACATCAACTGTATCATCATATGCGTCTTTTAATATGTCAGAACTTACACGAATTAATTCGCGTTTAATAAATTTTTCTGCAATAATGCGGGCATGATATTGAATGTGTGCTGAGGAAGCAACGCGATTGGTTAACTGAGAAACATATCCAACACCCCCGGCCGCTGTGAGCTCTCCGTTTTTTGCTAAACGCTCCGTAACCGTCACTAAATCCACTGGATTCGTTGATGCGAATAAATCTCGGATTGCTTTAAAAATGTACTGGTGCTTTGGATCGTAGAAACTTTGTTCATTTAAAATATCAATGGTGTCATTCACGGCATTGCGCTCTAGCATCATTGCTCCAAGAACCACTTGTTCTAATTCAATAGCTTGAGGGGGGATTCTTCCCATTTCCTGAGTAAATGCAGTCGCGGCTTTGGCGCGCGTAGTGGGCTTACGCGATGTATCCTGTGGTTCCATGATAAAATTTAAAGAGTGAAATTCCCGCTGTTAAGCAGTCATCAAATGTACTAAAAAGCACGGATTTTTCGATGCGATGTTTATAACTATTTTAAGCCGTTTTTTGCGGCTGCGGTTCCAATCGTTTGGGTGATGTAATCGATTTCTTTTTTCGGGTTTCGGGCAGGACTGTAGGCTCTACCATAGAATATAATCTGTAAGTGAAGTTTATTCCATGATGTTTTCGGAAATAGTTTCTTTGCATCGCGTTCTGTTTGCACTACACTCTTTCCAGCTGTTATTCCCCATTTAGTGAGTAAGCGATGAATGTGAGTATCTACCGGAAATGCAGGGACTTCAAATGCCTGAGACATGACCACCGATGCGGTTTTGTGCCCAACTCCAGGTAAGGCTTCCAAGGACTCAAATGACTTGGGTACGATACCGTCGTGTTGTTCAATGAGCATTTCGGATAAGCGATGAATGGCTTTTGATTTGGCAGGGGATAATCCACACGGTCGAATGATTGCTTTAATTTCTTCTACCGAAAGTTTCACCATTTCTTGCGGCGTTTTTGCTTTCTTAAACAGGAGCGGTGTAATCTTATTGACCCGTTCATCCGTGCATTGCGCGGATAGTAACACTGCAATCAAAAGGGTGTAAGGATCAGAATGATCTAAGGGTACCGGTGTTTCAGGATATAACCGTTCTAATTCGGTTAAAATAAAGTGTGCTTTTTCTTTCTTTGTCATGGCCAAGTTCCCAATGTGAGTATCGAGAGCATTCGGAAATTACTAATAAAAAACAACGCCATAGTGCCTCCAACAATAAAAAAACTAAACCATGAACCCAGCACTTGTATCGTCGATCGTTTGCGATAAAAAATAAAGATGATTGGAATCAATAAAAAGGCGTACAGTAGCCACCGAATCCAATAAAATGTAAAGTGTACGTAGATAGAATTGGTGCCGCGATCTGTTTTATGGTTAATTACTTTGATTAACCTGCAAATTGATGTTTCGTGTATAACTACCCATGGGTATTCTTCAAATGTAGAAGGTTGGTAATCTGCTACAAAATAGGATTTATCAGATTCGGTGATGATTTCGTTTACAAAGTGATCGCCCACGCTTTGATATCTTGTGCGGTTATAGGAGACCACTTTTTCTGATATTTCATGCACAGGTAGGAACTCATCCAAAATGAGACAGAGTAAGGTTAAAGCGGCTAAAATTCCCATGACGATCTTGATTTTCAATTTAGTTCCTTGAATAAATGTATCATAGAACTCGTTCAATTCTCGTTCTTGTTCTTTTCGCATGTGCTCGTATCGTTCCCACGCTTTTCTATGGAACTCTCGATGTTGCTCTGCTTGGCTTGGCTTATTTGGCGTTGCTTGCGGTCTTGTACGGGCTACAAAATCTTTTTTTATGATGCGTTCATAGGCATCGAGCAGCTGCTGAAAAATAAGCGTAGCATCGGGACTTGGATTTTTATCAGGGTGATATTGCTTGGCTAATTCCCGAAACGTTCGTTTTACTTCGGCGTCAGTTGCAGTGGGTTCTAGCCCCAATATTTTATAATATGGAGCTCCAGACATACCTTACTGATTCTTCGTTCATTCCTTTTCTATCTAACTTATCGGAAGCGCCTCGTTTTAATTGATCCACCACAACGTACTTTCTAGGAATCTCATGGCTTTCAATGGATGGAATATGTTTAAAACGGTCTATGTTCAAGTCCTCATTACGTTCTGTAAGAACCAACCCCACGCCTTGCCCATAACTAGCGTCTTCAAACGGCAGAATCATATATTCGCCAGAAATTGTCCCTTTGAGTTTTTGTTCTAACAGTTCAGGATGAATTTTTTTTCCTCCGGAATTAATTACAAAGTCCATCCGGCCGAGATACTTAAAAGTTTGGGGACTTAATAGTTCTACGCAGTCGGTGGTCAGGAAACCGCCATCCTCAAGGTCTTCACATGCAATAAAAAGCCTTGCGTCTTGCGTCTTAAATGTAATCCCGTCTAAGGCGAGGTAGGGAGCATCCTCATCGGGGGTGATTTTTCTAAGTGCCACATGAGAGGCGGTTTCTGTCATTCCATAACTTTGAAATGCGTGTTTCCAATACGACTGAATGGCTTGATGTTGCACACTGGTTAATGGTGCCCCCCCGATTAGTACCGTCATACCTTGATGGTCCTTTACGCCACTGGTTATATACGACATTGCTTGCAGGGGAACTAAGGCAATAAAATCCAAGGAAATTTGAACTTGATCAAGCGGGTTTTTACATACAGGTAACACATGTAATTCCATACGGGCCAAGAGTGCTCTAATTACCATTAATTTTCCCCCGATGCTATTCAGGGAAAGGGCGAGGCCTGCTTTCATTCCAGGGCCTAATCCAAGATAATTTATAGTTCGTTCCGCAGATTTTAATATGAGTTTTTTGGGTAATTTAATCGGTTTGGGATGGCCTGTAGAACCTGAGGTTCTACAATGTATAAAGGCGCTACTATTTTCCCACTCTTGAATGAAGGCTTGTACCTCTTCAATGCGTGATAAATCATGATATACTAACTCCATGCTAAAATTCTATATCAAGATTAAACCGATTTCTTAAGGTATGTATGTTTGGATTTTTTCGGGCTAATGCTTGATATTTATCCTTTCCTGTTACCGGCTTTTGTTCGGAATCAGCCACTTCAGTTACCTGCAGCTTCACTTCAATAAACCCATTACTAAGTTCCGTTTTTAAAAAATCAACAAATTCCTGAAGGATCGGACTTATATAAGCGACTTGAACCTCATTGTCAACGACTAAGGTAATGGTTTCATCGTCCAGCTTTGGGTCTCGTTTAATTAATGCGTGATAGAACGTTTCTTTCCCAAGGCCTTTAAGGATGTGTGCATACCTGCGCGTGCATGAAATCACGGCATCTAAACTAAATTGATTCCTAGGTTTCTCCTCTTCCGGAATCACTTGCTTCATGCGATGTTCAGCTAATTGAGCTTTTATACTCAAGGTACTTTCAGATAAACTACCTGTGGGTTTATCCAGGGTATTCGTTTTTTTTTCGAGTTCAACTTTCGGTAAACTGAGGGATGGTTTTACTTGCTTTTCTTGGCTTTGTTGAGGCCTTAAAGATTGTTTTTCAAAAGGGAGGATGCTAATTGGTTCCGTTAAGGATTTTTTTTTTCAGCCTCTTGTTGTAAAGAACCTAACTCCATTAAGGTAACCTCGACCAGTAAGCGCTGGTTTTTGGAGCTTTTATAGGCTACATCGGCTTTGCTTAA
>JBJTWL010000205.1:0-10108 GCA_046081745.1 Flavobacteriales bacterium
CTCCTCCATATCTAATGTTGCTTCCAATATCGCCTCACGTTTGTTGGCAGGATTCATCTGATACGTTTTTTTATCTCCTGATTTCGGAGCAGAATTTAAGGCATCACGGAACGGACCATAAAAAGCACTGGCATACTTAGCAGAATAAGCCATGATGCTCACGTCAGCATATCCTTCTAAATCCAATGCTTCTCGGATGTATCCAACCCTACCATCCATCATATCACTGGGTCCAATGATATCAATACCGGCCTGTGCTTGAGAGATGCTCATTTTAGCGAGTATAGGTAAGGTTTCATCGTTCAAAATCTTTCCATCTTGAACAAGTCCATCGTGACCATCGGATGAATACGGATCCATCGCAACATCACTCATTAACATTGCATCGGGGAATCGCTCTTTGATGGCACGAATTGCATGCAGGTAAAAATTATCGGCAGCATAACTGTAGGTAGCTGTTTTATCTTTTAACGCATCTGAAACCGCAGGAAATAAAACAAACTTGTTTATTCCAAGCAATAAGGAGGATTCAATCTCTTTGAGCATTAGATCCAAGGACCATCGGTAATTTCTTGGCAACGAAGAAATTTCCTCTTTAATTCTATTTCCGTCAGTTAAAAAAAGCGGATAAATCAAGTGATTTACCGATAAAAAACTTTCCTGCACCATATCACGTATGGCTGCATGTTTTCTGTTTCTTCGTGGTCGTATTTGCATCTTATTACATTAACATTCCCCCGCACACATGAATCGTTTGGCCAGTAATGTATGCCGACATATCTGAAGCTAAGAAAACCGTTGCATTCGCAACATCTTCTGGCTGACCACCGCGCTTTAATGGAATCGCATTTCTCCACTGTTCTACCACAGCCGAGTCAAGGACTTCGGTCATTTCGGTTTCAATGAATCCTGGAGCAATGGCATTACAACGAATGTTTCTTGAACCTAACTCAGCGGCAATCGACTTTGTAAAGCCAATTAATCCAGCTTTCGATGCGGCGTAATTTGCTTGACCGGCATTTCCTTTAACACCCACCACAGAACTCATATTGATGATTGAACCTGAACGTGCTTTTAACATCGGCTTAATCACCGCCTTGGTCAGATTGAATGCTGATTTAAGGTTCGTATTTATAACTTCATCCCATTGTTCTTCCGTCATTCTCATCATTAATGTATCCCGCGTAATTCCTGCATTATTTACCAACACATCAACGGTACCGAATTTCTCAACAACTTGATCAATTAAAGCATGAGCTTGTTCAAAATTGGAAGCATCCGACTTAAATCCCACAGCCACACCACCTTGAGCAGTTAATTCGGCCTCAAGAGCGCGGGCTTTTTCATCGGAGGACAGATAGGTAAATGCCACAATAGCTCCTTGGTTAACACACGTTTGAGCAATCGACTTACCGATTCCTCTTGAAGCGCCGGTGATAATCACAACTTTATCTTTTAATAACATAGGTGTTTTTTTTTCAAAGATAATCAAAGTGTTACACATGCGCAGAATTTACAAAAGTTCCTACCTTTGATACAGATGCACATTGGAAACACTTTTTGGTTTACCGGTTTATCAGGCGCCGGAAAAACAACCCTATCCAAGTCCTTGGCTGATGTATTAAAAAAGGAAGGTAAACCTGTGGTTATTTTGGATGGAGACGAATTACGAAGTACTGTTTCGAAGGACCTTGGGTTCACGGAAGAAGACCGATTGGAGCAAAATCGAAGAGCAGCGAATATAGCCAAGGTACTAAACCTTCAGGGAATCCATGTTATGGCTGCCCTAATTTCACCCACCCACAATATTCAATCCACGATTCAGCAAATAATTGGAACGGAACATTGTTTTTTAATTCATTTAGACTGTTCATTGGAATGTTGTAAAAAACGAGATGTCAAGCAATTATACCAAAACATTTCAACCACAGCCGTCAACAATTTTACAGGGATCCATCAACCTTATGAGTCCCCTATTCATCCATGGCTTAAAATTGATACCGAAAACGTATCACTTGAACAATGCCAGATTGAATTGCTAGAAGCGATTCGTGGTACATTTAATCAATAGTTCTATTTTTGCTGAATGAAACATTGGAGCGCACAAAAATGTAAGGAATATTTGGAAAAGGATACGGTGCTTGCCCTCGATATTCGTGAACCCTATGAGTACCAACACGCTAATTGTGGCTTTACCAACATCCCTATGGCAACGTTAATCGATTTTTTGAAAGAGAAGGACCGTTCAACTTCGCTCATCTTGTTATGCCAATCTGGAATGAGAGCATCAGCCGCAGGAAATTTAATTGAAACCGAGCTGGGATTCTCTGATGTAATCATTGTAGAGCACGGAATCCAAGGATGGCAATCAGAGGTAGATCCTTCATTAAAACTCGACTAACATGATAGAGCTATTACAACATCTTTTTGCATTGGACATAAAATGGTTTGTTCAAGAATTTGGAACTGCGGTATACATCGTTCTTTTCCTTGTGATTTTCATTGAAACGGGCTTAGTTGCTTTTCCATTTTTACCCGGCGACTCCTTATTGTTTACGGCGGGCTTATTCTGCAAGAGTGGACAACTCGATTTAATATTCTTGCTACCTCTTTTATTTATTGCCGCAATTTTAGGCGACAATATAAATTATTGGGTTGGAAGGAAAATCGGATTCAACGTATTCTCACTTTCATTTCGGGGCAGACCCATAGTAAAGAAAGAGTACCTTGATAAAACCACCGTATTTTTTGAGAAACATGGAACCAAAGCCATTATCATGGCACGATTCGTTCCTTTTGTAAGAACCTTTGCCCCTTTTGCAGCGGGTGTTGCATCGATGAAATACCGAACCTTTGTAGTTTATGATATTCTTGGAGGCGCATTGTGGGTAGGTTCCATGCTCATTGCTGGGTACCTGTTGGGTGAAATAACATGGATCAGAGAACACGTTGATTTAATGGCAATCGCCATCGTTTTGCTTTCGGTAAGCCCAGTAGTCCTATCCTATTTAAAAAATCGGTCGTCACGTGGTTAGCCTAAAACGAATTTTACGCATTCTCAAACTTGTTGCCACGCTTCTTGGTTTGATCGTAGTATCGTTTTTACTGCTTTGCGTCTTCTTAGCCCTCATTCCGGTTGAAAAAGAAATCACTACTGAGCCAAAGAATGTTACCATTTATTTTATGCAGTCGGGAGTTCACACCGACTTTATTGTTCCCGTGCATCATAAGATTCAAAACTGGGACGCCCTATTTCCTTATGAAAACAATAAAGTGTACGACACCACTTTTCATTGGATCGGACTTGGCATGGGTGACAAACGATTTTTTCTGACTACTCCTACCTTTAATGACTTAACATTCTCCACGGCTTTCAACGGTGCATTTGGCTTGAGTGGCGCAGCGATACACGCCTATTATCATTATGAGATTCCGACTGACCGTCCCGTTATCAAACTAAAAATTACAGAACAACAATACCGCAGGCTTTGTAGCTATATAAAGAATACCGTTCGATTTGAAAAGAAAAAACCAGTACTGCTTCATTCAACGGTTCAAGGAACCACCTTTGATTACGATCGATACTACGATGCGAAAGGGGCTTACAGCGTAATAAACACCTGTAATTCATGGGTAAATGAAGGCTTAAAAACGGCAGGACAACGCGGTTGTTATTGGACGGCCTTTGCCGGCGGCATTTTCTATCAATATGGGAAATAGGTTACTGATCATATGCATGCTGTGCTCGGTGATTGGATTCACTCAACATCATATAATGATCTTTGCAAATGGCTATTTAGGGCCAAAGAAAGATCACATACCAAGGGACAACGGCGTGACGGTGAAACCCCAGAGTTATTGGTACGAATACGACGATACCATAAAAAATCGCTTTGAACCTCATTCGACCATTTATATCTCCGGACATCACCCACTTAAAACATCTCCCCACCGTAGTAAATTTCGTTTTGCGTGCTCTTATGTATTCACACGGTTCATTTGGTTTAGGAGCAAACAAGGATTTGGACTAAACACCAAGCCTAATCCCGAGGGATTTCTAACCCGGTATGAAAATGGAAAAATCTGTGGGCAGAACTTTTTGCAATTCGCCAAAGACTCCTTGAAATCAATTCCTACTAAAGATACGCTGGACATTGTTTGTCATAGTATGGGTTACGCCTATATTCTTGGATTTTTAACGCAAGTAGATTCGTTGTATACTTTGGGAAAGATACTCATTATTGCTCCTGAAACCCCAGATTTTATGGGCTACGATTGGAATAAATTTCAAGAAGTTTGGCAATACGGAAGTAATTTGGGAGAAAAAAAAGCGGATATCATTTGCTTGCAAGACGGCATCGCTCCTCAGGGTCCTGTTAAAAACCTTGAAACCTTAGCACTCGGAAAAGGAGGAAGAGTCTTCGTTCCAAAAAATGCTCAAAGGGGATTTAATTTCAGCCACCATTTAAATTGGTTTGATTGGTTTTATACCATTGATCCGGGTGATTATGGATATTTCACACGCTAAGTAATGCTTTTTTGTTAGTTTTGAACATGCAAAACGAGGTCACCCTTAAGCCGTACAACACCTTCGGTATTGATGTTAAGGCTAAACGATTCGCATCTTTTGATTCAATTTCCGAATTACTGACACTGCTTCCTGAAATTAGAAAACAGGAGACCTTGATTGCGGGTGGAGGAAGTAACATGTTATTTACCAAGGATTTCGAAGGTCTTTTTGTACGAAATTGCATTGAAGGCATTAAAGAAATCGAACGCTCAGAAACGCATGTTGTTATTGAAGCTGGTGCTGGGGAAGTATGGCATGACTTCGTAATGTACTGTGTTGAACGTGGCTATGGAGGACTCGAAAATTTAAGTTTGATACCAGGTTGCGTCGGGGCTTCCCCCATGCAAAACATTGGTGCCTACGGGGTGGAAATCAAAGATACCTTTGAATACCTTGATACCATAAAAATTGAAACGGGGGAATTAAGGCGATTTTATACGTCCGATTGTGCATTCGGTTATCGAGAAAGTGTATTCAAACGTGCCTTAAAAAATCAATATGTTATTTGCAGTGTGGCATTCAGACTTTCACTGCAGCCACAAGTGAATACAACCTATGGTATTATTGAGCAAGAACTAAATGCCATGAATATTAGTTCTCCTGGAATAAAAGACGTAAGTAATGCCGTCATCAGAATTCGTCAATCCAAACTTCCTGATCCAAAAGTACTTGGAAATGCGGGAAGTTTTTTCAAAAACCCGGTGGTTTCCACCGAAGTTCTTGATACCATTCAACAACATTACGAACGTGTGCCCTCCTACCCTGCAGGTGATGGCTTTGTCAAATTAGCGGCGGGGTGGTTAATTGAACAAGCCGGTTGGAAAGGCAAACGGATTGGGGAGGTTGGAGTGCATGAATTACAAGCATTAGTGCTTGTGAATTATGGAGGTGGCACAGGCCAAGAAATTTATAGGCTTTCTCAACAAATCATTGATGACATTCAGAATAAGTTCGGGGTTAGCCTTGAACGTGAAGTGAATATTTACTAGTCTTTTTTAAAGACATCATCTGACAGCCCGGTATTCACGTAGTAGTTTGAAAATATCAGGACAATGGTTCCTTTTTCGTTTTCTTTATACTTCTTTTTCTCGTCGTTATTTCGAATGTCGGAAGCCACGCTTTTGGGCATTTTAAATTTTTTAATATCTACCGTAAACGTCATTTTATTAGGCAACCCATACTTTTTGTTAAGGTTGTATTCATAATCAATAGTCACCGTTCCACTTGTTTTTGTGGTAAGTACGGTACGATAAATAAGTTCATCCGTCGGCGAAATGTAGACTTTAGCAAGAATTATTTCGCTGTTTTCATCCGTAGGAAGGATTGAAATTAGACGTGTTTTATGGTCATTAATGGTTTTTGATTCACCCAAAACAGCACTGTAATTACTCTCCTTGGATAAAAATCCGGTTAAATCACTTAATCCTTGTTTGGGAAGAATGGCAATTCCATCTGATTCCACTTTGAATTTGTCTTTTTTCTTGAAATAAATTTTTGCTTTTGCTATCGGCACTTTAATGAAGGGAATAACCGCCTTAATTTGGACATCCGCTTTATAATCATCCACCAGGTCTATTTTATCAATTACCCCTTTCAACAACGAGGAAGCGGTTTGAGAATAGAATACCGTTGAGGTACATAAGCAAAAAATAAAAACAAACCGTATCATGAAGTGATGTCTTTTTTATTAAACCTGTAGATTGTAATGCCCAGAAGTACGAGTATATGTGCACTTAAAATCAGAACGGATTCCCAAATTTCTGCACTTGGGTAGGGATCCTCAAAAACACTGCGCCAAGCCGCCATGTGGGTAGTGAACATATAGGGTTTAACCGCATCAAAAACGGATACATCCAAGGTTCCAATGATGGTAAAGAGGATGATTACTGACATCGTGGAAACAATCGGGCCAACGCTATTCTTGGCAAACGCTGAAAAAGCCAGGGACAAGGTAGCAACGGTCCAAAGTGCGAGAAATGCGATCAGTAGGGCCAAGCCAAAACGCCAAGCCAAATCGGATTCAGGTATTATTAATAACCCGTTTGAATTGAGTACGATTAAATCTCCGGTCCCAAACATCCATTTCGCAACAAACAGCGATAAAAATCCAAGCCAAAGGGTCATGATTAGGGTGTAAATCGTTGCTGAAAACCACTTAGACAGAACAATTCCAGTCCGTGTAATAGGTTTTGTTGCCAACATCCGTATGGTTCCTGCCGCTTCTTCTCCGGAGAGCAAGTCGCCGGTGACTAAGGAAATTAGTAGGGGTACATGCACAATAAGCATTTGCATAATAATGAAAGCAATTAAATTCCCATTTAGAATTTTCCCGTTAAAACTTAGGGTTTGTTCAAAGGATGCTGTGACAAATCCAATATATGATTTCCCATCTGCCTTCATCGCGAACAAAACGATGAAAATTAATAGGGTAAGTGCCCCAATACCGATGTAGCTACGAATTTTGGTCGCTATTTTAAGTAACTCATTAATTGTATTTCTCCACCACATCATTTCTCAGTCATTTTAATGAAGAAATCTTCCAAACTACGTTTCGGAATAACGGATTTCACGCCGCATCCCGCATTAACCAGTGCCTGAATTAAGGGAACGCGCACATCCTCAATCATTTCAACGTGATGGGTGTTTTTGTACATATTTCTTACCACCAACGAGGAGAATGAAGCTTGCATTACTCCTTCAAAGAGCTCATTCTGCTCCACCGTGATTTCTAAATTCAGGCTTTGTTTTTCAAGCAGGGCTTGCACCTCACCTTCTATAATTGTTTTCCCTTGGTTAATGATTACCATTCGGTTAGCGATAATCTCAATTTCAGACAATTGATGCGAAGAAAGCAATACCGTTTTCTTTTGTTCATCACGCAAGCGAAGGATCAAATTCCTAACTTCAATAATTCCTTGAGGATCTAGACCGGTGGTAGGTTCATCCAAAATAATTACATCTGGATTATGCAATAGGGTTTGAGCGATCCCCAAGCGTTGTTTCATGCCGTGTGAGAAGCCGGAAACCTTATCCCCTTCTCTACCCGTCAATCCCACAAAATCTATCATTTCTAGAATTTGCTTTTTACTGATATCTTTCCCGGAAATACGTGCAAATATTTCCAGATTACGTTGTGCGGATAAGTATTTATAAAAATCAGGCTTTTCAATAATGCAACCAACTCGGGTTAGGACCTCTGCTCTATTCTCACGTAAGGACTGCCCAAAAAACTGAATATCTCCAGCACTCGGCCGAATTAAGGACAACAAGCAGCGGATCGTGGTACTTTTCCCTGCTCCATTTGGGCCTAAAAAGCCAAATACATCGCCTTCATTGACATGAAACGACACGTCTTTAACCGCTTGAAACGATTTGAAATTTTTGGCTAAATGGGATACTTCAATGAGTGGCATACGGTTTTAACAATGTAAAGGTAGAAAGGTTGTTTAATAGGCTATGTCTTTTTCGTTACATTTGAAATAAAAAATGAAATTTTTAGCTTCCATTCTTTTGGTTGTGCCAATTTTACTGCAAGCACAAACATTTGTAAATCGAACCTACAGCCAACTGTATGACATTCAGGCCAAATCGACGGTTCAAATGGGGAATGGTAATTATTTAGTTACAGGTACACAGGCATTTGCCAATGGTTTTTTAAGCCTTCATTCCCCCAATGGACAATGTGTTAATACCGTTTTCCTTAGCCAAGGTGCTCTTTCCAGTTTCTCCGATTTAAATCAGGTTACCAAAATCAACGATACCCTAGCTATTGTGAGTGGTAAAATATCTCTTGCTGGTGGTCCCGCGGAGGTATGGAAAGGAATCACCATAGCCGTTAATGATCAGGGGGTGCAGCTTTGGTCGTTGATTCACAATGTCAATGATCCGGGAATTGATGCTACAATCACGGATGTAGAACGACTTTCAGATACCACATTTCTAGTATTATGCTCAAGTATAGGAAATGCAAGTAATTCAATGAGTAAGGTAGATGTGCTTGGTAACATACAATGGACAAAATCATATGAAAGTAATGAAAGTGGATTTCAATTATCCGATGTGTGTATAACAGATTCCATAATTTTCTTAGGTGGGAGGCGATTCAATTTGGGCGCTTATTCAGGCGTTATTTTACGCTTAGATTCATTGGGAAATCTTCTGGATGGATGGAATTACTCCCACTCGGTCCAACCGGATTTTATTCAATTACTTGCAAGCGAACAAGGTTTAATTATTGCTAACCGAGGTCATGCGATGAGTGCCTTAGATATAATTAAAATTGATTTTTCAGGGAATGTAGTGGCTCAAAAATCCTTTACGCTAAATATGGGGATGCCCGAGGAACAAGCACTAAAACCATTGGCATACATCGACTCATCAACATGTTGGTATTGGAATGGCGGGAATTTCGGATCCTTTGCCTATCAAATAGATGTACAAACCTTATCACCTGTAAATGGTATTTCACACATGGGTAATATACAAACCATGATTGACCAAGATACTACGCTACAGATTTTAGCCACTGGCCCTTTGTACGGCATAAAAAACCAGCTTGTTTTACAAAAACATTATGCCATTACCTCCGCGGATTCACTCGAATCATTATACTCCTTTTGTACGTACCCAACCAATGAACAGCCCGTGAATGAGGTGGCTCCGATCATAAGCAGCTACTCACCAAATGTTAGTATTGGTAATACCCCTGACCCCTTTTCTTACCCATTAATACCGAATGAACCTTGGATCAATGAACCATTCTGTGTAGAAATGCTGGGCGCACTTGCAGAAGAAACACTACGTTTTGGACCAAATCCAAGTGCAGGGGATATAACCATTGATGGATTTTCTGGACAACCATATCAGCTTATGGATATGAATGGCAATACGGTATGTTTCGGAAATGTTGGTTCAGATGGACATTTGGAATTATCACACCTCGCTTCTGGTCAGTATTACCTTATACTATCTGGTAGAAAAACGGCCTTAATTATAAGTCATTAAGGAACAAAACGAGAAATTAAATTAGCTTCAATTCTTATGAGTTAAAGCTATTCAAATCATTATTGTAAACTAGAAATATTGAATTTTTATTACGCTAAGTCTTGTAATTATCCCAACAATCACTACTTTTGCCGCGGAGAGTCGGCAGAGTGGTCGATTGCGGCGGTCTTGAAAACCGTTGAACCGCGAGGTTCCGGGGGTTCGAATCCCTCTCTCTCCGCACCATCGAAGTGAACAGTTTAAGTAGCAGTGCAGGTGAGCGGTAAAACACTGTTCATCTGCACTGTTGCTGTTTCATGCACTTGAAGTTCTGCCGTGCAGCAAGCCACGAATTAATTCGTGGCTTGCCGGGATACTCCGCAACTTGCCGCTGCTTGGTGGGTGTTAGGCTTAAGGATACGTTGTCCCTTCAGACCAGCGGTATAATTACATTACCTACTACAGCAAGCCACGGCAAAACCATGAAACCGCAAGTCAGCAGGCAGCAAGCCACGACTTAATTCGTGGCTTGCTATCACTGTTGCTGTTTCTGAC
>JBJTWL010000206.1:0-25752 GCA_046081745.1 Flavobacteriales bacterium
TTTGAAAAGACATTGAAACTCGCCAATTTATGGGAATCTAGTGTACCTATTATAGAATCTAGTCCCAAAAATGTAGCCGGCGTGCTCGTAAGGGATGCAAGAATTGCATTTGGATTTGTTCCTACTGAAATTAATTTCCGAATACTCTTCCAGAAATCACCTAAGGGTAAACCGTTTGAGGTAATGGCGGTTGAAAATCCGGCTTCGTTCAACATTTTAACATTATATGGCGCCGTTTCCCAGTGCTTTAATTCTTGAATCGAGACGTTCTTTGCAATATAGGGATCGGAAACATCCACGGGTTTTGGAAAGGAAATGGGAACAATTAGTTTTGGATTTAGCGGTTTTAACGCATCCACAATGGCGTATTCATCACCTGCTGTGACATAGATAAAATGCCGATTAAACTCCGATGCAATTCGGTCAGCACGCAAAATGTCCCATTTATCCCCTACCTTGAAAATGGCGGGTAGTTTATCATTCGCTACCCAAGGGATCATCGATTGTTTACCCAGGTCTGCCGAAGGGTTCTTTTTATAAAATGAAAGGTCATAAAATGCCTGACGCAACAAGGCAATTGAACCCATTAAAGACGACGGATAGGTTTGTTGTGAAACGCCTTTATTGAAGGAATAAAAAAAAGCGATGGCCGTGGTTCGCGTTGCTTCTAATGGATTCAAATTCCCCAAGGCGATTAAGGGGGCTGACCCTCGAACAATACCATCGGCTTGATGTGGAATGGCGAACCCGAATCCTTGTTTTTGTAATTCAGTGAATTGCTTATCTGCTAAATTTATTCCGTCTACTGCATTGATTTCTGGATGAATGGATTCATTCCAATAGAAAGCACCTTCTTTCGAGGTTTCTAATTGCGGATACGAACCGCTGTGGTGTGATGCGGCTTTTACCACGCCGGCATCCGTATATAGTTCAATGAAAGCAGGGACTACGGTAAGACCCTCTTTATCAAAAACCACAAAATCAGATGGAATATTTACATTGGATCCAGCTTCAAGTATACGATCTGCTTGGATTAAAATTGTAGCATTTTCTAGTTTTTTATTGGGACTAACATATACATCAACATGGGTTAATGCGATTTTCTTCATCTCAGAAGGTGAAACACCGTTGGTAGGTCGTATTTGCGTGAAACCAACTCGTGGAATAAAACCGAACATGAAAAGGAAAAACAAGAATAGGTAAACTGGCTTCATGCCCCAAAAATAAACAATTAAGTGGACTAAATATATTTACTCGCCTCTCGCTTGGCTAAGCCTATCAATTGTTCCTCTTCCACTACCCTTGCAACCCATGTAGGGTTCCATTTAGAGACCTCGCGCAAACTCCAACCAATGGCTTTTTGAATAAAGAACTCCCGATCTGGCTTGAATTTATGAATGAAATATTGAAGCAAATCTAAATCGGTTTCTTGGCGATATCGTAACTGAAAAATCAAACAAGCCCGACGAATCCAAAAGGAATCATGAGATTCCCATTGCGTGAGCGTCTCTTTCATTTGTTCTGGAAATACACGAGCATATTTTCCAACCATGTTCGGTGCAATACCATCCACCGTATCCCACCACGATTTGGTAGTGATTAACCACTCAAAGAACTCAATGTCGGATTCTGTAAATTCTTTAGGGTTCCATTTCATCATCCACTCCAATGCAAGGAGCTGACTTTCACGGTATTCATCTTCCCAAAGTAACTGGATCAAGGTTCTTTTTTCATTTGAATCTAGAATATCCAAATGGTCTTTTTTTAGAACTCTTAATATTTCTTTACGTGGCGTACTCATCACGCCGTAGAAAGGAAACTGATTCCTCATATATGCCTCCATCTGTGGAATACGCACTGGATTGCCCTCCTTGTGCAACGCCTCTTTAATATGTATAAGTGCTTTCATAATCGTTAAAAAAAGGCAAATCATAAGCCGGGTTCTGTTCGTATTGTCACACGTGACGCAACTGCCTATCATTTATCTAGCACTGACGTCGCCATCAGCGTCTATCGACCTACCCTCCGGAATCGAGCGAGCAACTCTTAATGTACAAGACATACTCCGGTATACATGGTCTTTCAGCGCGTAAGGTTTACCCTGCCAACAACATCACTGTTGCTGCGGTGAGCTCTTACCTCACCTTTTCACCTTTTCCCCAACGATGCAAGCATGTTGAGGTAGTTTATTTTCTGCGGCACTTTCTGTATTCATCGAGATGAACCCTTCCCGTTAGGAAGTACACTGCTCTGTGCTGCCCGGACTTTCCTCCCTCCCGTTAACGGGACAGCGATAGGCCGATTTGCCGAGCCAAAGGTACAATTAGAATTTAACTAACGGAAATTCTTTAGATCCATGAACTCCATTAAGTATTAATCGGTATGTCCCTGTGCTTAATGCGCTTAGGTCAAGGCTATAATTTAGCACCTTGTTCAAGGAGGTACTGAGCACCATTCTTCCGGTACAATCAAAGACTTGTGCTAAACATACCGGGGATTTAGCATCAATATGCACTGTTTCCTGCACGGGGTTCGGACCAATGAATACATCAAGCCTTGATTCAATCAATGAAGCATCTAAGCCTAAGTAGTCTTCTTGGTATTCCACCTGATTAACTGTTCCGTTGGTTTCTGTTGCTTTTAAGATCCATTCTTTTTCGCCGTTTGAAAACCACTCGTATTCCGTGCGTTGAATTGGGGGTGTTCCAAACCACTGTCCTGCACCAAAAAATGTTTGATACACAGAATCTATTTCTGATATATCATGCCGTAAGCGCAGCGCTTGAAATGTACCTTTCGGGGTTATAATCGTTCCCCATCCGTCCACATTGGTGGTCCGTTGACGATATTGTTTAATCTTGAAGTCTATTACAGGATTTAAATCGATGAACGTATAGCCTCGAGAATAATGGGAATCGTTAATGCAAGGGTAATTTATATCTTGTTTCAATGGTATCGGACTTGAATGGAACTCCTTGTCCGTTCACACTGATTGAATACCCGAGCGACGTTATGGAGTCTGTCATACGCTTTGTGTATTGATTCAAATCGCTCAAAGCAACCGGCAAAAACTGAGATAATTGATCGAGCGGTAAATCATTCGTTGGATTGAAATAACTCGCTCGATAATTTGTCGGGGCTATGGGGCCATACGTTCCAAATACTAATAATGATGCAAAACCAATGGGGTTGTATTCTTTAAGGTATTGGCTCGTTGCTGATAAGGCGCTAAAATCCCAGGTATAATTTGCTCCTGTGGAGACAAAATCCAAGCCTGTTCCTGCGGATTGGGAGATCCGGACGGTATCCCCTGAATTGGCAAAATCAGCCACACTGATTGTGATTTGAGCCGAAATTCCAATAAAAAAACTGAGAGAAACAAGGGAAAGTAAAGCCTTCATATTTCGTAAATTTAAGGTTAAAGGTACATGAAATTGACTAACAAAATAAATTGCCTTACATTTATTGCGTGAATGATAAATCCATCATTTTTTCGGAATTAGATCAGTTTGAATTAGACCTATCGCGGTTTAACTCGAATGATCTATTGGTAAATATCCAAGGGAAGCACGTATTGCCATACGAAAAAGAAACAGAAGAACTTAGTTCCGAAGCAATAAAACGGATAAAATCAGCCCATCAAAAAGAGCGTGAAGAGGGTATATTTCCCTTGTGTTTATCGGAAGGTATTTTGTTTTTCACCGCATCAGGTCATGAGCAACGAATTCCAATTTTTCTGCATTTATTGAGGCCTAAAATTAACCCCATATTGAATCAGGTTTCGTGGAATGTAGTTGAAGATGAGTGGCTAATAAACCCTTATTTATTGCATATTCTTTCATTCGAAGAAACCGAATTTAGCCAACTGGAGAAACATGAAATATATGAACGGTTAATATCAAAAGGTTATGTGTTAGACGCCGGCATTCGGTTCATCGGAAATTTCCATCCCTATCGACATAGCCTTTTAAAAGAAGTAATCGAGTTAAAGAAGAAATCCGATTTAAGTCATTTTGATTTTCTTTATCAAGGGAATCAACGCGTGATAGCACCGAACAATCCCCATCTATTTCCCTTGCTTTTTGAATCAGACCACACTCAATTCGAAGCAATAAGACGGGCTGAAATCCAAAACTTAGTCATTCAGGGACCCCCAGGAACTGGCAAATCTCAGGTAATCGGCAATTTAATTGGTCGGTTTTTAGCAGCGCATAAACAAGTGCTACTATGTTCACAAAAACGTCAGGCCCTTGAGGTAATTGCTTCCAAATTAACGGCATGCGGATTGGAGGACCTCATGTTGATTAGAAATTCTCAAGAGGGAATGAAAACTGTGATGCAGTCGTTTTACAAGAGCTGGGAAGCCTTAGAAAAACCTATTGAGGCGGTCGAACAAGACCTTTCAAGTAACATTCGATTGAATTGGCTTCAAGGTCAACTAGACCTTTACCACAAGGATGGATTAATAGGGACAATGAGTCCAAAGGAGTTCATCACAAAAACACATATCCTCAAGAAAAGGAACATCGAGTTTCATGCGGGGATGCCAAGTTATTCCGATTGGATGGCTTATAAACCAATAATCTCAGAAATTCCAGATTCTATCCTACAAATTTTCAGCCTCCTAAAAGGCAACCTAAACCTAGAACAAACCTTTGAATCACGGATCAACCGTATAAAACAGGTCAAAACAGAAATTGTCCAATTAAACTGGCAGCATCTCAGTTACGCAGAAATCCTAGAGCACGCACAAATTTCGCAAACGGTTCATTTATTTTCCAATGAAATGGCTCAGCGTTGCTTGCCTTGGATGAAACACCGGAATAAAATCAATCGATTGATTAAAAAATTGGAGCTTCTGGATGTACAACTTAAACCATTGGAACCCCTTATTGCATCGTGGAAGAACGTTCCGACACTTGATTTGTTATCCGGCTTACGTAACGAAGTTTCAAAAGGTGGTCTATTTCAGCAATATCACATAAACCGCTTAAAAAGAACATGGTTAACTCATATAACCACAGATTTTAAATTATTAATCGATCAAACCCTCTCCTATCAAACCTTACTTCAAGAACAAGTAAGCATTCAATTGGAATTAATAGGGCTTGGATTAACGGCATTCCGAACTGATATTACTGCCTATAACACATTTCTCACCTTATTTGATGGGGCCTTTTACGAACAATATGCGGCACTATCAAAACAAGAGCGGAGTTTCTATTGCACCCATCACACATCCATTCAACAAATTGCGATAGCCATTAAGCAACACATCGTCAACAATTCAAAAACAACCGTTTATGAAGATATTGAACGGCTAATATCAAACTTTCATCGTTGTATCCCTTATGTAAAAGCGTGGGACCAAGTACCCACTTCCATTACCGGACCACTCAACCAATTCGATACGATTGCCGCTTATGAGGAAGCCATAATTTGTTCTGATTGGAACCGTTTTATTGCCAAGTTTCCGGGCATGAACGAATTTCTTAGCCTATCGATTGCCGATGAATTGGCATCAATTAAAGCGCATAGAAAAAAGACACAACAGCTCATTGTACATCTGGTTTTATTGGAACGTAAAAACAAATTTGATGCGTTCCACCGTTTAATAGCGACTTCTAATAGTAAATTGAGTGCACAGGAAAAAGCACTTAAGGAGGAACTTATTATCGGCAAACGAATTCTATCTAAGTTATTTAGTCGCAAACGAAACTTCCCTAATTTACGCTCAGTATTGGAAAGTGAAGCTTCTCATTGGATGTCGATATTGAAACCCATTTGGTTGAGTAGTCCTGTTCAAATTGCAATGGATTTACCCCTTATCGAAAACTCTTTTGATGTGGCAATTATAGACGAGGCGAGTCAGCTTTTGTTTTCAAATTCGTTAGGCGCAATTTATCGTTCGAAGCAACTAATTGTTGCTGGGGATTCCATGCAAATGGCGCCTTCCGCTTTTTTCCAGCGCGATTCAGCCAATGCAATTACCTTACTTGATCAAGCAGCATTTAATTTACCCCAAAGTCCATTAAAATTTCATTATCGAAGCCAGCACGAAGACTTGATTCAATTTTCGAATCAACATTTTTACAACAATGAACTCCGTGTTTTCCCGAGTTACCCAAACTATGATGCCGTCTCGTCGATTTATCTTTCCGGAAACAATTACGTGGATGGCATAAACCCCGTTGAAGCACAAGCGGCAAAAGACGTATTATTTGAAAAATTAGCCCAAAAAGATACACGGATTGGACTCGTTGCGTTCTCTGAAAAGCAATTAAAATCGATTGTTTCTATGTGTAACAACGAAGAAAAACTGGCTATAGAATTAGCAATAGAATCAGGGGTCTTATTTATGAAATCCGTAGAACAAGTTCAAGGAGATGAATGCGATGAACTCATCCTAAGCTTTGGGTATGGATATAATGAACAAGGTCGTTTTGACTTACGTTTCGGGCCTTTGACACAAGAAGGTGGAGATAAGCGACTCAATGTTTTATTCACGAGAGCCAAACGTAAAATCCATGTAATTCATTCGGTCCGTGCAGAAGATTTTCCAATGAGTGAGAACCCTACTATACACGTGCTCAAACAATGGTTTTCATTTATTGAGCATAAAAAATCAGGGCACAAACAAAGGCGAGTTCTTGATGTAATAGATTATCGTGTGGAGGGATCTAACATTGTGATACAGCGATGGGTTGATTTGTCTCCGAAACTATTTGATTTATTAACTTACGATTCAATCTTGAGCGATCGAGGTTGGGTTATTCGTGAGGAAGCATTTTCTTCGGCACCGGATCATACCCGTGTCCTCCCCTTGGGTGACAGCGTGAAATCCGCTTAGTACCTAACCATATCCCTTTCACTGGTCCCCACACTTGAATTGCTTCTATCATATATGAAGAACAAGTTGGTGTATATCGGCAACTGGGTGGCAACAACGGAGAAATAATCCATTGATAAATTCGGACTAAAATAATGAAGGGAAAACCCAATATTTTCTTTAACATTTCCACCGTCAAATATATGGATTAAAAAAAGGATGTTTGTAACTGAGGTCACTCACCGCGTTTGCAATGGAGTTATTCCTTAATTTCACATCCATGAATTTACATCGTTTTCTCCTTATTATTTCTGTGAATTTTTCATTTTTTGGTCAGGCACAGACATGGACACATGAGCAATTAGAAGTTAAAACTAAAAACACTTTAAACCGTGTAATGCGATCCGACGACCTTTTCGAAGACCGTTGGGTTGAGTTACCTCAAGCAAAGTTCTGGCGACGGATTATGACCTTATCACCCGATTCATGCATTATTAATGTTGCAAAAAATCGAACCATACTGGAAACGATGGCATTTAAGGAATGGCGTTCCAAAACAGAATCTGAAAAAGCGCAATACAAAGCAACATTGCGGAAGTCGCATGGGTTAGATTCTTCGGATGAACTGTATGTGACGACCGGAAAAAATGATTTTTACAGATTTCACGAAGTATTTCCAACACTCGGGAAAGGAATAGCGGTATTTGAAACCAACCAAGTTGACCCGTGGTATGCTCAAGCCATATTATTGATTGAAAGTCCGGCTCAATTGAAGAAATCAATTAGCGGAGCCTATGGACCGTTCCAACTTATGCCTTCTGTAGCTCAGCGCTATGGACTTACTGTGAATGGGATAACAGACGAACGGGCTGATTTCTCTAGGAGTGCGTATGCCTCTTCACAACTTATTAAAACCTCATGTATTCCTTCTGCTCGCCGAATCCTGAATGCGCATGGACTAAGTTATTCTGAAAGTGATTTATGGTTTAGGTTACTCGTAATGCATGTGTATCATGCAGGGGCAGGTAATGTAGCGGCGGTAGTCAATAAAATCAATCCCTCGAAAGGCAGTATGGATCTCATCCAGCAAATGTGGGTGACTTCTGCAGGAGGATTTGGGAACAACTCGCAGAATTATAGTCAATTAGCCATTGCAGCACAATGGTTATTGCACGATTATGTCTATTCCCAATGCGACGAACTTCATCCATGTTCCGGTAAATGATGCGATAGAAAACCGCGTTTTAAGGATAATCCACATTCAAAATTGGAGGTAAACAAGCCACCGGTTCCAAGCCCTTGCGGTAAGGTAACGTCATATTCACCGGCCAACTGTGCAATGGCGGTTAAACCAATATTTGATTCAAGGGCCGAAGTCATCCACCAACCGATCCCGCGTTCTGTAGCAAGTTCAATCCATGATTTTACGCCGGAAATACCGCCATGTAAGCTAGGTTTCAAAATAATAAATTGAGGACAAACACGATCGAGTAAGGTCACTTTATCAGCCAAGGTATAACAAGGAATCAGCGATTCATCTAAGGCAATTGGCACTAGGGATTCCTTGCACAATGCGGCTAATAAATCGGTCTCCTTGACAGCTACCGGTTGTTCAATCGAATGTACATGTAAATCACTAAGTTGATGCAGAATTTGCCGAACATTAGATTGGTTAAATCCCCCGTTTGCATCCACACGTATCGTAAGTTTTTCAGGACCAAAACGCCTTCGAACCTGTTGAATTATATTGTATTCTTGCTCCCAAGCAATCGCACCAATTTTGAATTTCAATACGGAATATCCCTCGCTTATTTTTTTCTCAACTTGATCTTGCATCCATTCAGGTGCCCCCATCCAAATTAAACCATTGATTGGTATAGCACGTTCTCCTCTAGCAAAGGAATTATCGAATAAGCAACCAGGAACTGACGACATCCATGCAAGCAGTGCACATTCTAATCCGAAACGAATGGAAGGGAAATACCTTAACTCAGGCAATAACTCATTGAGTGAGTCAAGCAATTGATCCAAAGGAGTTAAAGACCGATTCAATCGACGGATGAAGTCTGATAGCTGCATTTCATATTGTTCATCGTTGAAATAGTCAGGTGACAGCCCTTCAATGATGCTGCATTCCCCAACTCCTTGCTTCCCATTAAATTGGACCGTAATAAGCCATAGTTTTTTGGTAGTAAGTACACCCCTACTTGTGCCTGCGGGAAAGTTAAACGCTAACTCATGCTTTTGGACTGTGAATATTGATGTTACATCCATTGTTTATACCAAGATTGAAAACTAAAGTAATACCACATAAAGATACTGTTTGTATCATTTCCCTTTAAAAACGACGCTACTAAGCGTGCCAATTCATGCGCGTTAAAAATTCCTTGTTGATTGAGAAACTTTGGTTCAATGAACTCCATAAGTTCTGCCTTTAAATGTTCCCTCATCCATGAAGAAATCGGTATGGCAAATCCCATTTTAGGCCCTTCCATTAACGACGGTGGAAGTAGATCATGTGCAATATGTTTCAATAGAATTTTACTATCCTTTCTATTGCATTTGTATTGATCGGGTACTTGTGCTAAAAATTCAAATAACTCATGGTCTAAAAACGGTTCCCTACCCTCCAATCCAACAGCCATTGTGGCACGATCCACCTTGTGTAGTATGTCGTTCGATAGATAATTAATACTGTCATTAAGTAACATGGTGGATAGCGGTGATCTTCCATGGTAAAAGGGCAAATTTTCGGGTATGTGTGCTTCTCGAATCAGCCTAACTAATCCATCATTTGACATGGATGTTGTCATGGCATGCATATAGGATTCCACTGAAAAATCACTTAACATTCGAGCGAATTTTTGAACGCGCTGCGCTTTTATGCCTGATAAACCGAGTATTCCGATGGTATGTGCGACGCTAGCTCCAACAAATCTGGGAAGATGCTGAATTCCTTGAGGAATTCGGAAATAATATCGATGTCTGTTATACCCGGCGAACAACTCATCGCCTCCATCCGCACTCAAGGCTACTTTAACGGAATTGGACGCATGTTTTGCAACGAGATAGGTTGGAATGGCACTGCTATCTGCAAAAGGTTCGTCGAACATGGTTGGAAGCAATGGAATAACCTGCAACGCTTCCTGCAAGTCACACCTAATTTCTGTATGTTCGGTTCCTAAATAATCTGCTATCTTTTTCGCTTTAGGCCCTTCATTCAACCCTGCTTCGGGTACCGCCACCGTAAAGGTCTTCAGATTAGCTTGAGATTGTGTTAAACATGCTGCTGTAGTGGCTGAATCGTAACCGCCAGAGAGGAACAAACCAACCGGCACATCAGAAACCATTCGTTGATTAATGGCGTTAAAAAGCAAGCCTTGGGTCTGCCTCTTCGCATCTTCAAATGAGATAGGACTGGGTTCTTTATGAAAAGCATCGAGGGGAGACCAAAACGTATCTTTTTCAAATTGAAGGGTCTTACAATCTATAGTTAGAACCGTTCCCGGTTCCATTTTAGCGGTATGTTTAAAAATTGAATGCGGGGCAGGAACATTACCATATTGAAAAAAATACCAAACACTCTGCATGTTAAGTTCCTTGGAATACCTTGGGTGGGTATACAATGATTTTAACTCGCTTCCAAAAAGGAGTATGTTATTATTACAAAAAAAATAGAGCGGTTTTACTCCAAATCGATCACGAATTAAATACAGTTTTTGGATTGATCGATCCAAAATAGCGATTGAAAACATTCCTTTGAATAAAGAAAAAGCGTTGGTATTCCATGCATGAAAAGCCATAAGAACCACCTCACTGTCAGAATTCGTTTGAAAGGTATATCCCGCTGCAACTAGTTTTTCTTTAATCGTTTTGTAGTTGTAAATCTCCCCATTAAAGACCATAGTAAGGTGTTCAAAATGCATGGGTTGATTGGCTAAGTTCGTGGTATCAATAATTGCTAGACGTTGGTGAGCCATCCCGAGTGAAAAGCCTTCTGAATCCAAGAAGTACGCTCCTTCGGCATCCGGACCTCGATGAATCAACGAATCGCTCATACCCAATAATATTTCATGAGTAGTCTGTTTCTTCAAATCAATAAATCCAGTGATTCCACACATCAGGATGAAGGCGTTGTTTGGGGTTTACGAAAGGTTAACAAAAGAAAGAAAAAAGGTAAAGCAATTGAACGGATCCGAACAAGAACTCCAAAGAGGACCGAGGTATACCCTGCCATGAATGCCACCAGGAGCACAAAGGTCAACGCATAAATGGCAAACTCACTTTTAAATATTTGCCTTAGGTTGCTTAGCACGTTTTTAGAAAGAAAAAACCAGAAGGAAAAGAAGATGAGCAACAAACTTTCTAAGCCATTGACCACGAAATTCAATCCAAGATTCTCGGTAATAAAAGGCCGATATAGTGCAATAAAAATAGATTCTGGCATGGCCCTTAAAATCCCTGTTGGGGTTCCCTCCATGGCCGAGATCTTGTATTTAGCGCCTGTATAAATGGGGTTTTGACTAAAATCAGAATGGGTAATTTGTGCTTCTCGAACTAAGGCTTGCGTTTGTTCAGTATTTGCAATCCATATAAAACCAATCACTAATATACTATAAATCAACAAACGAAATAACAACAAAATCAACGGACGTTGGGATAAGCGTGAACCAAAACGAACCAAAATGGAAAGAAAAAATGGGGCAACAATGGCTAAGGCAATAAACTGACGAAGGTTGAATAACAAATAAAAGAGTATCATCATAAAAATCACACGCCAAATGGAACGGTTACGTTCCCATTTAAGCCATCGAAACAGCTGGTAAATAAGCAATAATGCAAGCGTATAGACTTGACTATCTTTACTAATCCCTGAGCACCAGAACGTCACAGAAGGAAAAAATAAAAAAGCAAACAGCACTGCTCTTGGATTGAGGCCTTCATCGGTTGTAATTCGATAAACGACCAACCAGGATGTAAAAAATACCAGGGATGCCATGAGGATGGTTGTCGCCCAAAAACTATTGAACGTTATAATGGAAAGCATTGAAATTATTTTGGCTGCATTCCAGGCTTCCGTTTCACGCCAAATCCAACCCGGTGGATAACCTGTTTCCGTATTAAAATGATAAGAAATACCCAAATATCTGTCTGTACTCCACAGTTCTTCTACATAGCCAACGGGATTGGAAACAAAGAGCTTATTTAATACGGTTGCACAACCCCAATATGCATTAATATCACCACCACCAAGAACCACCAAATACACCAAGGCAAAAAGAAGTGCAAACCCTATTTTGAAGCTCCAGCCTAAATAAAAATATCGGTTAATTTTTTCATTGGAATACCGAAGCCGAAAATATCGGCCTATCCAAAAAAGAATGAACACCCATAGAACCACACTTAGTCCCTCTGGAATTGAGAATAATTGAACTTGATTCATTGGATTAAAGTTAACCAATCCATCAGGAATGATGGTATTTTTCTCCTTTATTAATGGTACAGGCCCTATACAATTGTTCTAAGAAAATGGTTCGTACCATTTGATGTGAGAAGGTCATCTGTGATAAAGAAATTTTTCCATTAGCGCGCCCATAAAGTTCTTCGGAAAAGCCGAAAGCCCCGCCAATGCAAAAGGTGATTTTTTTTGCACTGTGCAATTCATGATTTACGAGCAGTTGAGCAAATCCTTCCGAAGCGTACGTTGTACCCTTTTCATCTAATAAAATAACATGTTGATCTTCTGAAATTTTTGCTAGAAACAACTGCCCCTCTTTTTCCTTCAATTGGGCAGGGGTTAATGAAGAGGCTTGTTTTACATCCGGCAATTCAACCCGCTCATAACTCACATAATGGGTAAGGCGTTTCTCATAAGTCTGCTCTAACTCTTTGAGGGCATTGGATACGGTTTTACCAATGAACATCAATCGAACTTTCATATTAACGACCTGTTCTTACTTCTTTGACTGTATTAAAGAAAATGATACCGTAACCAAAGGCTAGCATCAAATGGAATGGAACCATTCCTAGATCACCGAAGGCTAAGCGATTTAACGCAGTAAATCCGAAAACCAACATAAAAACACCTTCAGCAATGTTCAAAATGGATAAACTTTTTTTATCGTATTTATTTCCTGTAAACTCATCTTTTTGAGCCACATTGAATTTTGGGGTTCTTACAAATGAACTTTTAATGCGCAAGTATCCTTCAATCACTGCCACTGCATTACTCATAGAAAGCGCCATGGATACCGTTAAAAACTGAACAAAACGCTTGATGAAACTCATCAAATCCTTACCGAATTTTCCGGTTTTGTCGCGATAAGAGTTCCAATAATAAAAGGCAAGAAATACAGTACTTGAAATGAAAAATGCGCCAAATTGAACGAAATAATTTAAATCCGAAAACGAATCCTTGATGTGTAAGATAAATAAACTTAAAATGGATAAGATCAAAATAAACACGAACACCGAAGAGTTAAACAAATGGGCCATTCCATGCACACGATCCGAAAATCTCACCCCTGGATGAGTAAGTAATTTACCCCGCATTTTGATAAAGCACTCTGCTCCTCCTTTCATCCAACGATGCTGTTGACTTTTCAAAGCTGACATTGTAATTGGCAATTCTGCAGGCGATTCCATATCTTCTAAATAAGTGAATTTCCATCCCCTCATTTGTGCACGGTAGCTTAAATCTAAATCCTCCGTAATGGTATCATGTTCCCATCCACCTGCATCCTCAATGCACTTTTTCCTCCATATTCCGGCAGTACCATTAAAATTAATAAAGTGCCCTGTTGAATTACGGCCTTGTTGCTCAATCGCAAAATGTCCATTTAAGCCAAATGCTTGTAATTCGGTTAATAAAGAATAGCTTTTATTCAAGTGACCCCAGCGTGTTTGTACCACACCAACCTGCTCGTTCTTAAAGTATGGAACTGTCCTTAATAAAAAATTCTCATCCGGCACAAAATCCGCATCAAAAATCGCAATAAACTCACCCGTTACGCGATCCATTGCAGCATCCAACGCTCCGGCCTTATATCCCGTTCGATCCACTCGATGAATGTGCTGAATATTCACCCCTGTGGCTGCTATTTCTGCTACTTTTTTAGCTATAATGTCTTTCGTTTCATCGGTAGAATCATCCAATACCTGAATTTGTAGTTTATCTGTAGGATATGCAAAACGCGCAGCTGTTTCAATAATTCGTTCAGCCACATACATTTCATTGAACATCGGAAGTTGAATTGTAACCCTCGGGGCTTGTTCCAAATCAAACGCGGGCATCGGTAATTGTGGAGTTCGCTTTGACTTTCTATAGGCCAATGCGAGGGAAAGCTGAATTACGCTGTAATAGAAAATCATAATTAAGCAGAGGCCATAAATAACCAGAATAACCCTTGCCAACATATGCGACCAATAATGTTCTTGAACTACTTTTTTGCCATTAATCACAACCGTTCTATCTCCCCAATTGAATAACCATGTCACCTTTAACCGTGCAGCAAACGGTTGTGACTTACTAAAGGTGTAATGCTCCAAATGTTCCTTGGAATTCGTTTTAAATACCTTCAGGGTGTCTTTTCTGTAATCTTTGTCGGTTAGGATAAGGATATTTTCACCAATTGGCACATTTGTAAACGTAAAAACACCGTCGCGAGTCTCTGTTTTAAATCGTTCGCCTGTTTCTTTAGAAACCAACAATAAAGAGACCTCATCTACATCCCTGCGCGTTTTAAAATCAACCAAATATCCTTTGATTAATTTAGATCTATACCTCATGGTAGAGGCAAGGACATCCTGATTAAAACCAATAATCAGTAGGCTGAATAAAAGTAATTTTTTCATATAAAACTTATGGCGCAGGTTGATTTCAAGGAGCAAAGATAAATTAATCTTTGATTAAAGTCATTTCATTCACCAAATGCGTTGCTCCGGCATAAATATCCATCACCCAAAGTACGTATCGAATGTCAACTACAATATTCCGACATCGGTTCGGATCGAATAAATAATCACTCATGGTACTTTCCCAGGATCGGTCAAAGTTCAATCCCATCAAATTTCCTTTTTCATCCAATACCGGAGAGCCTGAATTACCACCAGTGGTGTGATTAGACCCCGTGAAGCAAACCCATAATTCCCCATCCTGAGCATAGGGACCATAGGTGCGGTTAGAGGCCAACTCCACCATTCTGGGTAACAACTCAAAATCCGGATTTCCGGTTTTATTTTTTACGAGGATACCATCCAAGGTAGTATGCTCGGTATAGGCCATCCCATCCACCGGGGAAGACCCTTCCAATTGCCCGTAGGTAATTCTCAAGGTTGAGTTGGCGTCTGGCCAGTGTTTTTCATTCGGAAACAACAGATATTTACCTTCAACGTATAGCTGCATCCAAGGATTAATCTTCGATTGATACTCCCTAAAGGCCTTGTCTACCTCTTGAACAAATATCGGATAATACGTATTGAATAACATGTAGGCTGGATCTTTAGTTAGTTTTTTCAGGGATTTTTTTGAATAAGAATTTACGAACTGGAAAAAGCGCGTTGAATCGGTAAAAATGGACTTTGCGTAAATATTCGTTGACAGTTCTGAAACATTCACCATGCTCCACGTTTTATTTGATGCGATTTCAGAACCTTGGTACTGCAAGGTCAACGCGTTAAAAATAGCCTGATCAACCGCACTGTTGTAGTTTTTAAAAAAAGAGCGTGCACTCGAGAGTAGTTTTAGTTTTTCCGCGCTTATCTTATCCGGAGCGGCTTTAGTGAGCTCCATAGAATTTTTAATCATTTTAAAGAATTCAGGTCCGTAGAAAAAATATTCTATCCCCATCGCGTAGCGATACTCTTTGTCTGAATTGGATTTTATATACTGATTCAATGAATCCAAGGCGTTGGCATATTTTTTCCATGCTGGATTTGTTGCAGCCATTTTTCTGTAGGCTGCTTCTTCACCTTGCTTGACTGCAATACCGTCTAAATTTTCCAAGCCCTCAACTTGTCCTATCCATTTTTTCCATGCATTGGCAATAGATGCCTGCTTCGCGGAATATTGAATTCGAATCAAGTCGGAGGATTGCATTCCAGCATCAATAGCGGCAAGACTTTCGTCTCGCATCGCAATGCGAGCAGGGCGTTCTTTTTCTATGATAAATTTGAGGTATTCAGAGACGACGTGTTGTTCTGTAACGCCTGGAAATCCATACACCATGGTGAAATCACCTTCCTTACGGTCTTTGAATGAAATATTTAAATACTGAATGGGCGTATACGGAATATTTTCCGCGGCATATGGAGCTGGTTTATTATCTGGACCGGCATAAATTCTAAAAACGGAAAAATCTCCCGTATGTCTCGGCCAAACCCAGTTGTCTGTATCTCCACCGAATTTGCCAATAGAATTTGGTGGGGTGCCTACAAACCGAATGTCTTTAAATACTTCCTTAACCATTAAGTAGTATGCATTGCCATAGTCAAATGCCTTAATATCCGCTTCATAATGCGTACCCTCAATGGCTGTTTTTACCAGTGCAGCAATGTTGGCTGCAATGACCGACTTGTCTTGTTTTCCTTGCGTGTTTTGCAATACCAACGCCGTAACATCTTCAATTCGAACAATTCGTGTTGCAGTCAGTCCAGGATTGGTTAATTCATCTTTTTTTTCCTTGGCCCAAAAGCCATTTTTAAGGTAGTCGTGTTCTAAACTCGAATGCGACTGGATTTGCGAATATCCACAGTGATGATTGGTTAATAAAAGTCCTTG
Organism: Flavobacteriales bacterium; assembly: GCA_046081745.1. Classification (GTDB taxonomy): domain Bacteria; phylum Bacteroidota; class Bacteroidia; order Flavobacteriales_D; family Crocinitomicaceae; genus UBA952. Next base: position 16,608 of record JBJTWL010000206.1, read on the forward strand.
ACTCGAGACCAATTCCGCGGTACATCCTCCGCCAAATTGAAAAATAGCATCTTTTAAACTCGCGTGGTTTACACTGTAAATTTGGTCTGCCGTTAATTTCATACCACGTGCCTGCATGTCCGATTCAAAGGCTTTGATCAGCAATGGGATAAGCATGCCCTCATCTGCCCATAAGGAACTAATCGCAAGATTAAATGCAAGAACAAAAGAAAAAAGTGTTATTTTCATGAAATAGATTTTCCCAAAAGTACTTCAAAAGTTTAAAATCGGCGTTTATTTGGTTTGCTTACCTTTGCGCATCAAAAGATGAAGATACTTTCTAGTTTATCCGCACTTCCGACCTTACGGAATCCTGTTGTTACGCTCGGCACCTATGATGGCGTGCACATCGGACATCGGAGTATTCTGACTCAGCTTATTAATAAAGCAAAGGAAACGGGAATGGACAGTATGCTCATTACCTTTGATCCACATCCTAGACAGGCCCTAGGATTAGGAGAGATTTCGCTGCTTACCACCCTTGACGAAAAGATAGAATTACTTGCTACCACTGGGTTAGATTACTTATTGGTCTTGCCATTCACCAAAGAATTCTCCAACCAAGGCGCTGAAGACTTTATTTCGAAGGTCTTAATTGATCAGTTAAATATATCAGAAATTATATTGGGCTACGATCATAAATTCGGACATAATCGGGAAGGCGATGTTCACTTGTTAGCGGAGGTACTAACCAAAACAGGCCGTTTTGTTACAGAGATTCCTGCGCAAGATGTGGATGAAATCATTGTGAGTTCGACAAAAATTAGAAATGCCTTGTTGCAAGGCAATATAGATAGTGCCAATCGCCTGCTGGGATATAAATACCAAGTTAACGGAAAGGTCGTTAACGGAAAGCAGCTTGGAAGAACGATTGGATATCCAACAGCAAATATTGAACCCCTGAACGGTTCCAAACTAATTCCCGGAAATGGTGTTTATGCGGTAACAACGTGTATCGACGGCATTACCTATCAGGGGATGATGAATGTTGGAATCCGACCAACGGTTAGTGATACGAATGAACGTGTTATTGAAGTGCATTTATTTGATTTTAATTCAGATATTTACGGGAATGCTGTAACCATATCCTTGTGTCATCGCTTACGAGGGGAACAAACGTTTACAGGAATTGAAGCATTAACAGCGCAATTGAAAAAAGATGAAGTCGATTCTCGCCGGTATTTCGCTAGTCTGTAGTTTCCTGTTGTTTGGTCAACAGGCAATGCGCGTTTACACGCTTGCTGAGTTGAATCAGGCAAATCCAGACAGTGTATTTTCGATCGATTTAAGCCGCGAAAAACTTACCGCTATTCCATCGATAGTTTATCGGTTTAAGGAAATCAAAACCTTGAACCTGAGTAAGAATAAAATTGAGTTATTGGGAGATTCAATCCTCCATTTCAAGGCACTAGAGACTATAAATTTGACAAAAAACAAACTGTATGCAATTCCATACGCAATATTTCAACTAAGCTCGCTCAAGCATTTATTATTAGCTGAAAACCACATTGAAGGTATCCCAGATGACATTCAACAGTTGAGTGCATTGGAAACCTTGGATTTATATGACAATGCCGTTAACTACGTGTCCCCGCATTTAAAAACCTTGCCAAACTTAAAAATACTAGATATTCAAGGAGTCATGTATAATCGAGCATTCCATCAGCAATTGGTAAATGATTTCAAGCACTGCACCTTATATTTAGATCCTCCCTGCTCATGCATGGATTGAATTATTAACAATCCCATATAGAAATTTAATAATACCCAACGCAGTTCACAGTGGTAATCATATTAACTTTATCCTGTGAAGCCTCTTTTACTGCTTTTTGGAATTCTCATATCATGGGCCACTTGGGGACAGAACTACGTGTTTAATGGTCATTTTGAATTCGGAGGACCCGGTATTGGCTTTAATACCACAGGACAAGGATATACCTACATTACACCTCCTTACACCGGAACCACTCAAGCTGGAGATTTCTCGGTAACAACCAATGCATATCCATTGAATCCTTCCTATTTCCTAAATTTCTCAGATCACACTTCTGGGGCAGGTAATATGCTTGTTGTAGATGGGGTTAATATTGGAGGCAGTCAATCCTTTTGGCAAGCAGGAAATAACGGTGGAGGCATTTGTGGATTAATCGTTGGTGGGCTGTATGAATTTAGTTATTGGTTGCATTCCGCATCCAGTACAGTTACCGGAGTAACTACTCAAGCAGACATAAAAGCTACTTTTAATAATGCCAGTAACATTCAAGTCCTATCACCTACCCTTGCACCTCTTCCAGCGGCAGGTTGGCAAGCCTATGCCATTCAATTTGAACCAACCAATTCCTGCGTGAATATCAGTTTGTACGATAATAACATCAATGTAACGGGTAATGATTTCGCAATCGATGACATTACACTGATGCCGGTTGGAGACCCACTAAGCTTATCAACATCTACAACTCGTCCGAATTGTAGCGACTCATTAAGTGGGACGATCATTGGATATGCAAAGGGTGGAACACTGCCCTATCAATTTACCCTGAGCGGAGGGATTGGAACCTTCAGCAATTCTAACGGAATATTCACTCAATTACCCGCTGGATCCTATACATTGAGCGTTAGCGATGCAACGAATCAAGTGGTGAACTTGACGAATCAGCTTATTTTCCCAAATGACCTCTTATCCGTTGCTCCAACGGACACCTTAGTTTGTTCAAATACGCAGGTGACCTTAACGGTAACGGGGGGGACAAATACCAATTATCTGTGGATGGCAACACCGCCAGATCCTAACCTAATCAATCCCTTTAACGATACTATTTTTGTTAGTCCAAACCAAAGTACTGTGTATTTGGTTTCCACAAACAACACCAATGAAAACCTGGTGACCAATGGGAATTTTGAGGCGATGAATACTGGTTTTTACACGGATTTATCTTTTCTTTCACCCAGTAACCCCAACGGTTTTCAAACGAGCTATGGGATCACCCCAAATGCAAGTTTTTGGGAAGGGAACTTTTCCCCATGCGTGGATCATACGTTTGGCAATGGCGTGGGAAATATGATGGTGATTGACGGAGCCACTTCAGGAAACACGACCGTATGGAAGCAAATAATTGCGGTAGAAAAAAATACCAACTATACCTTTTCATACTATGCTCAATCGGTTGAACCGAACAATCCTGCCGTATTAAGAACACGAATTAATGGCATTCCATTGGTAATTGATACCTTAACAAACTCGAGCTGTTCATGGATGCAGCAAAGTGCAACCTGGAATTCCGGCCTTGACAGCCTTGCGACATTAACGATAGAGAATTTAAATCAAAGCGGATTTGGAAATGACTTCGCGATCGATGACATAACCTTCAGCACCTTAAGATCATGTTCTAATCAAGTCCAAGTGGACATTATACAAGGCAACCCAGCCTTGGGATTATATTATCCAAATGACCTTTGTGTAAACTCGGGGATTAGCACCCCTACCTTGTTTCCGTCTTCCCCAACCAATGGAACCTACAATTCGACACCCGGTGGATTAAATTTAGATCCGATAACAGGAGCAATCAATACCACCGGCAGTAGCCCTGGTGTCTATCAAGTTGTTTATAGTGTTCCCTTTTGCAATGCGATTGCAAAGGATACCGTTGAACTCACCATACATGCACTCCCGAATTTGCTTAGTTTAACCGGTGGGGCTTACAATTGTTTAGCGCAAGGGTTTGATTCTGTTTTATTATACCTGAATGCAACGTATCCTGTAACTATCGAATGGAATTTGAACGACATGGAGCAGTTAACTTTCGGTGCAACAGATCCTTTATTTTTAGGAATGCAAGCAGGGTTATATGAATTGGTATCTATCAGTGACGCTTATTGCACAAGCCCCTTAAGTGGAAGCATTCTTTTGGATTCATTATCCATTCCACAAGCGCCTCTCATAACCGGGGACACGGTGGTTTGTCAGAATGAACCTACCGGTAGTATTTCCTTGATAAATCCTAATCCAAACGGCATTATTTCTTGGTTTGCAGATCCTAATTTATCGCAGTTTTTAGAAAGTGGCCCTGTCTTTTATCCAAATAACGACAGTTCAAGCACGTATTATGTGGTACAAGTTGTCAATGGATGCGTTAGCGAGGTAGTTTCATTCACAACGGACATCATTCCATGTAATCTAGTGGTACCAAGTGCATTTACACCGGATGGAGATGGAGATAACGATGTATGGAACATCGTGGGATTAGATGCTAAGTTTCCATTAAACCAAGTTAAAATTTTCAATCGGTGGGGAGAACCCATCTTTACCAGCATTGAAGGCGATTATGCTTCATTTCCATGGAATGGAACCTTAAACGGGGAAGCATTACCGGTAGGAAGTTATTACTACATCATTGAAAAAGCAACGGATGGAAGCATAGAACCGATCAATGGAACCATTACAATTTTACGTGCACCATGAGATTTATACCCCTTGCTTTTATGCTGTTATCGCTGAGCCTTTTTGGGCAACAATTGCCACAATTTCGACAGGTGCCGGTGAACTATTCGGTATACAATCCAGCGGGTATGTCCTTAAATAAGCAGGGAAATATTTCATTACTTGCGCGGTGGCAAATGCTTGGTTTTGGCAACGAACCACGAACCATTGCCCTAATAGGTCATACTATGATTAAGAAAAAAGTGAAAACCGTTTTCAACCCTGGTAGTAGAATTCAGCGCGAGTATGAACCCCAAGAAAAGAAAAAGAATATCGTAGTTCAGCATTTTGTAGGAGGTCAGGTAATTTCAGATAATTATGGCGCATTCAAATACCTTGATGTATGTGGAAGTTATGCCGCAAGTATTCCCATTAATAAAACATGGAAATTAAGTACTGGAATTCGATTGGGGATGAGAAACAATGTATTTTCACCAAGCCAAGCGAGTGTATTGAACCTGAATGATCCACAATTGCCCTATGGCGGCGGTGACGCCACCTATGATACATATTTAGCGCAAGGCATGCGCTCACTTTCACTAAGTAGTGGATTTGGGTTAACGATATCATCAAAACAAGTCGTTTTATCCGGGGCCCTTCATCATGGAGGCATCCCTAACGGTATTATTAAACAAACTAGTTTTTTCGACCAACAATACCATTGGAATGCATTGGTTGGATATACCTTCAAAATAGCTAACGGTCTGGATTTACAACCGATTATTGTAGCGAAACAAATGAACCAAGGGCCAGTTTCATTGGAAGCAAGTTTGATGACAACGATTAATTACATTTTTTGGGGCGGGATAAATTATCACTATAAGGCTTCCGCCGGAATCATGGCCGGTATGGAGGTCTCTGATAACTTAAAAATTGGCTATGCGTTTGATTTCTCAACTACGCGTATTAATCGATTCAGTAATGGTGGACATGAAATTTATATTAGTTATGGATTTTAGAACTCGCCTTGTTATACTCTTTGTTATAGCCATCAACGTTGGTTGGACGCAGATCTATGAATTTACTACTCCTACACGTTTTGGGACAACCCTGAACACCTCAGCCGATGAAAGCAATGCCGTGCTCACGCCAGAGGGGAATATGTTATATTTTGTAAGAACCTATGACCCTAAAAATACGGGGGGTATATACGATCAAGACATTTGGATAAGTAAGAAAACGAATGATGGATGGGGTGTGCCTTATGCATTAAAATCCCTTAATAATAAATTGCACAATGCCGTTATTTCGGAATCAGTATATCCTCTAGACAGTTCCCAACGAATATTATACCTAATCAGTGCCTACGGTACAGAACGTGATTTGGAAAAAGGAATTACCTTAGCCACGCGTAATAAATTGGATAGCAATTGGTTGGTTAAAAAGAAACTATCCATCCCAGGCCTTGATGTTGATGGAAAATATGTGGGTTATACCATGTCGAGGGATCAAAATGTGCTTATCGTTTCCTATGAAGGACCGAGTTCTGAGGGAGAAGAAGATTTATATTATTCGATGTACGGCAGCGATGGGTGGTCTGAACTAGAACACCTTGGCTCAACCATCAATAGCCCCGGCTTTGAAATTTCACCCTTTCTATCGCCCAATAATGACACCCTTTACTTTGCCTCGAATGGATTTAAAGGACAAGGAGACGCCGATATTTATTACAGTGTTCGGAAAGGTAAATGGAATTCATGGTCCAAACCAATAAACCTGGGTAAAACAATCAATACGCCATACTTTGATGCCTATTTCTCACTCATAGATAATCGAGCCATTTGGTCAAGTAACCGTGACGGAAATGATTTGGATTTATGGTCAGCATGGGCCATTGAACCGCCAAAATTGATGATAAAGGTGCATGAAATCAAACATACCAGTGAATTTCAAGGGGCGGATGGAATGATTGATATTGAAATCGTTTCAGGGGTAAAGCCCTATAAATACCAATGGTCAAATGGCATGACCACCCAAGATATCGCATCCCTTCGTAAAGGAAATTATAAAGTACAAATCACCGATTCTATTGGACAAAAAACCAGTCAAACTTTTGAGATTAATGAGCCTGAAGCAGAAGAGCAACGCATTATACGGTTTCCAAATATTCAATATGAGTTTAACAAATGGACTTTTATCAATGATTCGATGGTAAGTAGTTACGATTCCCTTAAATCCGTGGCTAAATTACTGGGTGATTATCCTAATTTAATCATTGAGCTCATTTCTCATACGGATTCCCGAGGTGAGGAAACACGGAATCAAATGCTCTCTGAAAATCGAGCAAAGGCCTGTTATAAATATTTAGTTCAAGAACTACATATCGATCCAAGAAGAATTATTCCCGTTGGAAAGGGCGAATCGGAGCCCGCCATGTGGTTTGACCCCACCCAAAACAAAGCAATCAAACTGACAGAGGAATTTATACAAAGTAAGAAAGAGAATGAAGTACTTTTTGAATACTTACATCAATTGAATCGAAGAACCGAAGGAAAAGTATTACGACTTGACTTCAACCCCAAAACGGCACCTGAAGCTCCTGCATCCTTTTTGGAATTTCAAATCTTACCCAAATAATGAAAGCCTTATCCTTAATTTTTCACTTAGGCGTATTATTTTCTGCCTTTGCCTTTATTTGGTTTTGGTTACAATTACTCTTAATGGTAATATTACCCGAACAAATTCGGACGTCGTTTAAGTATTTTTTACAGCTGCTGCAATCGTTGTTTTTGGGTGTACTTGTTTTGAAGTTTGTTTCTAAAACGGAAGGTTCCTTGGCGATTAATAGCATGTTGGTACTTTCATTAATTACCTATTTCTTGTATCTTCTTCGTAATCTTCGATCAGAACAAGCAGGTGTTCAGGTTCAATTTTACTCGAATCTTTACAAGAAGGTAAAAATGAAAAATGAATGGGAATGGGCGGTGGCGCTAATTTCGATTGCTGTAACGATACTTTGGATCTTTTTTCCGGTAGCCTTAGACAGTGTAGTTACCCAATGGTTTTATGAACAAACGCACGACTTAATTGAAGTTCCGGTTATTGGTTGGATCTTTAAACTCGCAGGTTTCTTCTTTTTACTTGCCACATTGATTCGTTTTTTGGCCGCCATTGTATGGATGCTAAGAGTCCCCAAATCAAATCCATCCAATCCCAAGGCTGAGGATTTCGATGATTTTGAAGAAATTAAATAGAGGCATAGAATAAGGACCTACCACTGGCAACAATCATCTGAATTCCAATGGAAAGCACCAAGAGTCCCATGATTTTGGATAAGGTACGCAATCCACTTTGGCCTAAATATTTTAGGATAAATGGTGCAGATGATAGGATCAAATAAATACTCAAACAAACTATAAAAATTCCCGCGAGTATTACGCCCTTACTTTGAAAATCATCCGTTTGTATGGCAAGATTAATCAATAAGGAAATAGAGCCCGGACCCGCTAAAAGCGGCATCGCTAACGGACTGAACGAAATGTCCTCTTTTAACCTAGATTCATCTTCTATTGGCCCTTGAACATCATTTTTATGCTGTGCATTCAATAATTGAAAACCAGAACGTGAGATGATAATTCCACCTGCAATTTTTAAGGCATGAATTGATACCCCAAAGAAATTAAGAATAAACTCACCTATCGAAAATGAAAGAACACAGACCACAAACACATAAATCGAGGTCCGTCGAATGGTTCGAAACAGATGGTCTTTGGGGAACCCATTGGTTAAGGAAATAAATACAGGCATCGCACTCAAGGGATTAATGAGCGAGAACAGGGAAACGATGGTAGAGATAAAGAGCGTAGTCATAAAATTCGGTGCAAAGGTCGCAATTCTCTATTGATCGCTTTCTCAAACAAATGTTAAGAAAATGTAATGTTTGATCGCACCGTATTGATGGAAGATTATCCCCATTCAACGACCCGTACAATCGACCTCTCGAAAGTTCCCACTGGCCTATATTTAGTTCGTGTTTCTCTAGCAAACAGCACGGTAACCTTGCGCATCATCAAAGAATAATTCAATTTCAGTTGAACCCATTACATAGCTAAGGGTATACCTTCGCGTTTCACTGTATCTTTGTATTGAATATTATGAAATGGGTTGCCCTGATTTTATTGATTTTATGTCATATTTCTGTCGCACACACACAAGACTGCGACTTCGATTACTATCCCAAAAAAGGGGGCCATTATTTATTTTCAACCTATTACGAACTAGATAATCAAACCCCAAGAAATGATGAGTGCGACCAAAAAATCGGAACCCAATTTTACGTAAAACGTTCCTTCAACAAAGGTCATATCTTCATCGAAGAAATCAATTATTACAACGACGGAAAATTCACGCCTCATATTCGAACCCAACTGAACCACTCAACTAATAAAAAACAACATCTAGGGTTTTGTAAAGAATATAATGATAAAGGAAGCCTCATTCGTCACTTCGAATTTTTTACCGATCCAACCGGTCGTCGATGCGAGCGAGAAACGGAATACCTGCCCACCGGTACATTGCGGTTCATTCGAGAATATGCGTTCATTCGGCTCAGTGAAATAGATTCCTTTCACCTCAATGAACATCCGCCACACACCGTGGATGACTTTGGCTACACAAGCCTTCAAGTTC
>JBJTWL010000207.1:0-5340 GCA_046081745.1 Flavobacteriales bacterium
CCGATTTCATCGATTTTTATCAATTCTTTTCCCCACACTAACCATAGAAAGGACCGCCCTACTCGAATCGCATAATAAACCCAAAAACTTAAGAAGACCCATAAAATGATTCGCTCTTGCTGGGTAAGCTTCATGGTAAGCAATGCCCACCATGTAATTAAACCGATCGAAACCCACATTCCCAACCACGCTCCCATTAAGGCTATCACCCAAGGTTGCTTTTTCGGTAGAATTACTATTGTGGTCTTGGTGGCATCGTCAATAAAACTAATTCGTTCACTAATTACACTCATTTATCAACGTTGAAGTTGCAAAGGTAATACTCCGTTTTGAATTCGAATCAAATAAAGGCCATTCACTGCATGCTTGAAATCAATTTCTTCTATGTTCGATTCAATGGTAACCCGCATTACTTCACGCCCCTGTAAATCAATGATCGATATATCTTGACTTACAAAATTTGTCAACCCTGTTATTGTTACTTTTCCTGTGGTGGGATTAGGATACATTGTAATACCCATGGAACCTAAATCCTCCAATCCAAGAACCGTTAATTCCTGAATTAGGGTATCGGTTTCACCACAAGCATTTGTTGCAATTAGCATTACAGCATATGTGCCTGGTGTGGTATATACATGCGTTGGCTGGGTTTGTGTTGAGGTATTTCCATCTCCAAAACTCCAATCAAAACCGTTGGCATTTTGAGAGGTATTGGTCAAGGATAATTGTCCTCCATTGAGGGTATATGTAAATCCGGCAATAGGAAGCGAACCAATATTAATATTCAAGGTAGAAGCAGGACTTGACCCACACGAGTTACCCGCAGTAACTGAAAGAACTCCTGGTATATTATCCAAGGTTAATGAGATGGAATTGGTTGTGCTCATCCCTAACCATGTAGCTGGAAAAGACCAACTGTAATACGCGGAAGGGTCATTGGTCACCAAATAAGTTTCCACTGCATTTGGACAAGGAGACGCGTTTCCTTGAATCGCTCCTGGCGTTGCGGGCAACGTTTCAACCGTTATATAAGCGGTATCTTGAAAACTACTTAAGTTCGTGCCATCACTCACAGTAAGTGAAACCGCGTAGGTTCCTGATTGTGCGTAGGTTACCACGGGATTTGCAATGGATGAAGAGCTTGGTGTCCCTCCGGGGAAACTCCAGTTCCAAGAATTAATAACACCCCCGGTGGTTTGATCAGAAAATTGAACCGGTGTATTGACACAAACCGTAGCTGGAATTCCATTAAATTGTACCGTCAATGGGCTAGAAAGATTGTTCCATTTCCACATGCCGTTGGTAGTTGCATTGGTATTGAACCAACCGGACCAACCGATAGAAGGGGTTAAAAACTCACAATGCAAATGCTGTTGATTATCAATTAATGACCATGTTAATCCCCCATCTAATGAATAAGATGACCCAGATCCACCGGTTGCAGCACCCGTTGTGAAAATCGTATTTGTATTGACAATAGCACAAAGTCCATTCGAGAAAATTGGACCGGTAGTCGCCAATTGAATCCATGTTGCACCGGCGTTTGTTGATTTATAAACGGCACCACCATTCGTTACTATATATCCGGTGGAAGTAGATGAAAATGAAAAATTTGCGCTGATATTAGCTCCAGCGAAATCTAGAATTGGTGAAGTATACACTGCCCATGTAGCCCCTTTATCTGTTGAATGATAAATTCTTCCTTTATTCGTTGAGAACCAAACGCTATTTCCTACTACGTCCATTTGGCGAGTGTATCCATATTCACCTGATAGTGGATTGGGTATGTTTGCTCCTGACACTAAGGTCCAATTGGTTCCACCGTTCGTGGTTCGATAAATTTCAAATTCACCATTGATCGGATCACCCATACAGAATCCTTCGTTCGCATTCCAGAAGTGAACTACATTCGTAAATGAGGCAGCATTACTGAAGGTTGCGGTGGTTTGCTTGGTCCATGTGGATCCACCATTGGTGGTTTTCCAAATTCCTCCGAGTTGACCTGCTGCATTCGGGTATGCCGCTAACCACGCTGTGCTTGAAGAAATACCGTGTACCATGGAAATACCAAGCCCTGTATTCCCAACATTTATATTCCCTGGGGTCCAGGTGTTTCCTCCATCTGTTGTTTTGGTGAATTGTTGAACATTCGCATTAGCCCCGCTTCCATCAAACGCTGTTGCCCAAACGACGTTCTGATCAACGATTGAAACCCAATTTATTCCACGACTTGCCGCAGAAAATCCAGAATTCTGTATGATCCAATTTCCATAGGGAGGTACATTTACCGTGATGTATGCACTCTTGGTTTCAATGTCGGAGGTCACGGAATTAGTCACGGTCAATGATACATTATAAGTACCTGCAGTTAAGTAAGTAATGTACGGAGGATTAATTCCGTTATAGGTTGCAGGAGTACCCCCCGGAAAACTCCATTGATATGAGGTAATGTTATTTCCACCCGTTGCGCAATTCTCATAGAATAACACGGAATCTCCTTCAAAAAGGGTGGTTGGGATGGAAAAGAAATTCGCGGTTGGGGCACCCGGGACTAAACCTTGACCTGCACACTGCACCGCGGCGAGCGCATTAATGCGAGGGCCCATATTTTGATTAATATTTACCCCACTACTGATCAGACAATTCAGTACTTGAGTGGGGGTTAATGTTGGATTTACGCTCAACATTAATCCAACCAATCCGGCTGCAAAAGGAGTAGCCATTGACGTTCCACCCATTTTTGCGTAAGAATTTCCTGACAAGGAATACACCGTGCTTAACAGTCCGCCATTGGAATAACCTCCTGGGGCTGCAATATCTACGTATGGGGTAGCTCCGTTATAATTTGAAAAGCTTGAACGTTGGTCGTTGGCATCTACCGAACCCACACAAATTACATTATTGTAAGCACCTGGATAATGTAAGGTAGTTACGTTACTGTTTCCTGCTGCTGCCAAGAAGACTACATTTGGATACGCATTAATCAAATTTTGAAAGGCTTGAGATGGACTTGTTCCTCCAAATGACATACTAACGACATGGGCTCCGTTTTCACAAGCCCACTGAACACCTGCATAACCATACCAAACCGAACCGGAAGAGGTGGCACTGTTCGGGGTACATTTCACGCCAATTAATTCTACATTACCGCCTAATCCTGCAATTCCTACCCCATTATTTATATCCGCGGTCGACAGGCCAGCGCAATGTGTTCCATGCGACCAACCTTGATCTTGCGCGTATTCAATAGGAGGAGTTGCATTATTATCATTATCTGCTACATCAAACTGTTTAAACGCGGTTAAATCAGAATGCGTTGAAAAAACAGCATTATCTACAATGGCAATTTTTACTTGATGGCGCCCTTGAGTAATGTTCCATGCACTTTCAGAACCTACAAGCGTGTGATACCATTTATTAGTACCGGTATGACTTGGGTCGTTTGGAATAAAGCCCGTAGAATAAATGGGTTCCTTTTCAGCGTAGAGCACATCAGCCACTTTTTGCAATTGATTCAGGTAGGAATTAATGTGCGCATCATCCGTAAAATGGATTCGATATATATTCATTAAGGATGGCTTCATCGTAAAATAAGAAGGCCGTTCTAATCTGGTGACACCTGCATCTTGAAAAATGGACTCCAAGAATGTATAATTGGCCATTGATTCCTCGAGTGAAAAAGAATTGGGATCAGATTGTTTTTGATTGGAATGATTCGGTTGAATGTCTCCTTTCAATTGAAACATTAAAACACCGGATAGAAATTCCTGACTAAAACCGGAAAAACTAATTGTGGCTATGACGAAAAGTAGTATAAAAATTCTCATGTGGTAGGTTTTTCATAAAGATAAAAAAAACCAAAATCATGGGCAATAAAAAACCCCGACAAAAGCCGGGGTTTTAAAAAAAAATATACTTGATTAATAGTTCCAAAGATCCGTTTCCCACGTTCTCATGGTTTCTTTGAATTTCTCAGCTTCATACAAGGCATCCACTCCATATCGGTAATCTTCTACGCTTCGGTCATATTGATCTGTTTTCTTGTACATGCGTGCGGAAAACATACGTTTCCAGAATAAATCGTCGTAAGACATTCTGTAGGCATCATTTTGATCGTTATAGACATAGTAATTTACTAATACATGGCGAAGTTGAGGGAAGTATAACCAGAACAATTCCAATTCTACGTATTCTTCCGTGTATTCAGATGGTTGACCATCCTCTAAAACTTCTAAGGCACCAGTTGGAGAAATTCCGATGAAATTTGAATATCTCACAATTTCTTCCTGTTCTTCAACACCTTGTCTATTTTTTTCACCATCAAACTTGAACCGTGCGACTGGAGCCATACAAATAATACGCTTGTCCAACATGGATCGTTCTTTATCAAAGAACCAATCCTCTTTGATGTTGTAAGCTGTAATTGCTTGTGAATTAACGTACTTAACTACATCTGGTTCTTTTAATGCCATTCCATCTGCCGCAGCCTCCCAAGCTTGTTTTAAAAATGCAGAATCACTTAAATGACGACGTTCTAACGCTTCATAGTCAGATAGTCCGTCATCAGTTCTGAGCACATTAGGATCGTTTAATAATGAATCTAACCACTCTTCATATGAAGAACCAGACTTTTGAACGATCCACTCATCCTCACTAACGGGTCTAGAAATGGTCATATCCTTTCCTTTGGCACCATAACTTAACGTTTTTGAAATTGCACTTCGGTACTTTCCATTGGTGAAAAAATCATCTTTCGTTTTTTGAACAATGGGATATTTCAACTGATAACCATCTTCAATTAACGGATTTTCATCACTGCTCACTTTGAAAACTGTTAGATCACCTAAGATGATGTGGTTGGCAATCACCGTCCACAAGGACCAACGTTCTTGATTTCTTACCCAACCTTGATTGGTGATTTCACTTCTCGTTTTTGGAAATTGATAATTATCAGTGAAATAATCATACGGGTAAAATAATTTAGTATTGACTTTTTCTCTGGCATCAATTCTTGAAAACACTCGCCATGATTGGGCATAATCTGCCAAACGCACATATTCATATTCTACTCGACTACGCACGGGCACTTCGTCCTCTACAACAACCCCATCGACTACACCATCTGGCAGTGTATTTTGAGGCCCCCTTAATACATCATTTGCAGGTTGAGCTATTGCACTTAAACACAATAGATTTACCAATAAAAAAGAAAATATCTTATTCATTTTTCGTTAAATTATGGACCAACTGTTAATGTCCCGGAAATTAATTCAGTAACTCCTGTTACTGAATTAACCACACTTACCGTTACACCAACACGTTTTCCTGGTTTAATCTTAG
>JBJTWL010000208.1:0-13126 GCA_046081745.1 Flavobacteriales bacterium
TCAAGTTGATTGGGAAACTTAAGGATGGAAGTGCTCCAAAAAAGTTTGTTGATGATTTAGGTGAACAATTATACTTTGAAGGAAACGCTTCCTTTAAGCAGCAGATTGAAATATTAAGCAACGAACCATTCAGCATTCCAACCTACAGTTTTCAAATTTGTGATGCTGCGGGATGTATTTTCCCACCTGCACAAGACGCAACGGTTAAAATTACCGGATACAAAAGTGCATTATCCACTGAAAACCAGCCGCAGGACACTCCTCAAGACACCAGCACAGCAACTACATCTTCAGGTGACAACCAAACGGGCGACACCATGGATCAAAAGGATGTTAAAGAAAAAGCACCAAATAAACCAAATACCTTATGGTGGACATTTTGGGCAGGATTTGGTGGTGGATTATTTGCCTTGTTAACGCCGTGCATGTTCCCTATGATTCCGATGACTGTAACGTTCTTTACGAAACAATCGAAAACTCGTGCGGAAGGAATTCTCAAAGCACTGGTTTATGGGGTATCCATTATTGTGATCTATGTGACTTCGGGTATTTTATTTACAGCAATTTTAGGAACTACGGGACTCAATGACCTCTCTACAAACATTTGGATGAACCTCGTGTTCTTTGCCATCTTTATGGTTTTTGCCTTTTCATTTCTCGGGGCCTTTGAAATACAATTACCAACTAAATGGGTGAATAAAATGGACAAGCAAGCCGATCGTGGTGGATACATAGGCATTTTCTTTATGGCCTTTACCCTTGGGTTAGTTTCTTTTTCATGTACAGGTCCAATCATTGGAAGTCTTTTAGTTACCGCATCAACTACAGGATCATATCTAACACCAGCCATGGGTATGGGTGGTTTTTCACTTGCTTTGGCCATTCCCTTTACCCTGTTCGCGATTTTCCCGAGCTGGTTGAATTCACTTCCACAATCGGGTGGCTGGTTAAATTCGGTTAAAGTGGTTCTTGGACTTTTAGAGATTGCGTTAGCCATGAAATTTTTATCGGCCGTGGATATGGCATACCACTGGGATATATTAACCCGGGAGTGGTTTGTAGGTTCATGGTTTGTAATTTTCATGATTATGGGACTTTACTTGCTTGGAAAAATTCGTTTTTCTCATGATTCCCCTGTTGAAAAACTAAGTGTTACTAGGTTCATGTTCGCCTTCGTTGTCCTCGTATTTTCCGTTTATTTGTTTACTGGAATGTTTGGGCATCCATTGAAATTAATTGATGGAATAGCGCCTCCAAGAACTCATTCTGAAGACAATTTCCGATTTAACAACGGCGGACTTGATACTGGAGTAAAACAAGATTCTATTACGGATAAATATACAGCCGATATGCACCCTGTAGGCGATGGATCTATCCTTGTTTTCCATGACTTATACAAAGGGCGAGCTTATGCGAAAGAACGAAATTTACCCATCCTAATGGATTTCACCGGGCACGCGTGTCAAAATTGCCGTAAAACGGAATCTACGGTATGGACCAACGACGAAATCCGTCCCTTACTTCAAAAGAATTTTGTAATTATCTCCCTGTATGTAGATGATCACGAACCGCTTCCAGAAAGTGAACAACGCTATTCGAAAGAATTAGGAGGGAAAATTCGTGACATAGGGAACAAATGGGCCGAATACGAAGTGATTAACTATAAAAGCTTCCAACAGCCGCTGTATGTTGTAACAGATCATGAAGGCAAGGACCTCACTGAAACGATTGGATACACCCCAGAAATTGAAAGCTATAAAAAATTCTTATTGAAAGGAATGCGAAAATTCAACCGGTAAATGAAACTGTGCATTGCGGAAAAACCGAGTGTAGCACGAGATTTAGCTCAAATTCTTGGTGCTTCAACTCGGAAGGAGGGATATTTTGAAGGGAATGGATACTGGGTGAGTTGGACCTTTGGTCATTTGTGCACCTTAAAAGAACCTGAAGATTATAACCCAAATTGGAAGCAATGGCGCGTTGAAGATTTACCCATTTCCCCCGAACAATTCGGCATCAAGGTCATTAACGATGACGGTGTACAACGACAATTCAATGTATTAAAATCACTGGTTTCTCAATGTGAAGAAGTAATCAACTGCGGGGATGCCGGACAAGAAGGTGAATTGATTCAACGATGGGTCCTCTTGAAAGCCGGGTGTAAAGTGCCCGTAAAGCGGCTTTGGATTTCTTCACTAACGGATGAAGCCATCAAAGAAGGGTTTTCCAAACTTAAAAATGGCGAAGAATTCGATAATTTGTTTGCTGCCGGAAATTCCCGTGCCATCGGGGATTGGATGCTAGGCATCAATGGAACACGACTTTACACCAAGAAATTTGCGCCTGCAAAAATGACCCTATCGGTTGGACGAGTACAAACTCCTACCCTCGCCATGATTGTACAGCGTCAAAAGGAAATCAATGCGTTTAAATCCGAAACCTACTGGGAACTTAAAACAACCTACCGTGAAACAGAGTTCCTTTGTCAAATTGATCGCTTAAAGTCGGAGGAAAAAGCCCTAAAAGGTGTAGCATATTTGAAAGACAAACCTTTTAAAATAACATCCTTTGAACAAAAAGAAGGAAAAGAAGGAAATCCGAGGTTATATGATTTGACGTCACTGCAAGTTGATGGGAATAAGCGATATGGTTTTAGTGCTGATGAAACACTCAAACATGTTCAAAGCCTTTACGAGAAAAAACTGGTGACCTACCCACGGGTTGACACCACCTACCTCTCCGAAGACCTTCACCCCAAAATACCCAATGTATTAAAAGGACTCAGAGATTACAGTAGATTTACTGAATCTTTATTGGGAAAGCCCATTCCTAAAACAAAAGCGATTTTCGACAACAGTAAGGTAACCGACCACCATGCCATTATTCCTACCGGAATTGTCCCTTCAGGAATTTCACCGGATGAACATAAAATTTATGACTTAATCGCTCGCCGGCTAATCGCTGCGTTTTATCCGGAATGTAAAGTTTCCAATACCACCGTGATGGGTCAGGTAGATCAATTAGCATTTAAAGCCACTGGAAAACAGGTTTTGGATAAAGGTTGGCGAGTGGTCTATGAAGACCTCGATCAAAAAGTTCAGAAAAAAGGTGAACCTGAAGATAAAATCTTACCCCTTTTTACGGAAGGTGAAGAAGGTCCGCATGAACCATTTATGCATCAAGGCAAAACTGCTGCCCCTAAACCCTACACCGAAGCCACGCTGCTCAGAGCTATGGAAACGGCTGGAAAACTGGTAGAGGACGAAGAAATGCGCGAATTAATGAAGGAAAACGGCATTGGAAGACCCTCTACCCGATCCGCTATTATTGAAACCTTGTTCAAACGAAAATACATCGAGAAAAAGAAAAAGAACCTTATCGCTACCGATACCGGCATGCATTTGATTGACACTATTAAAAACGACCTACTGAAAAGCCCTGAACTTACAGGTCAGTGGGAACATAAATTACGTCAAATGGAACGTGGGCTTTACGATCCAAAGCAATTCAAAGCAGAGCTTTTTCAAATGGTCCGAGAATTAACAGACGAGGTGATTTTTGGCAACTAATCCTGTTTCACAAAGGGCTTTACGGATTTTGTTCCATCACTGAAGTTGGCTATAAACCGATACTTACCACGTGCCAATCCAGTTATGTTAACGGAAGAAAGCGCGCTCTGTATTGGATATTCCATCATCACGCGTCCTGCGGCATCTACGATGCATACAGATTGTGCTATACCCTGTGAGAATTCAACATTCAATCGATCGTTTGCGGGATTTGGATAAAGCACCCAATTGCTTCCGCTGAGTTCGTTCAATGAGGCATTATCCACAACCACTTCAAGATTAAGGGTATCAGAACAATGGTCGTTGTTGGCTATTAAGGTCACCGGATAAGTTCCAGGAAGCGCATACAAATGGGTAGGTGTGTCTTGTGTAGATGACGTATTATCCCCAAAATTCCAATTGTATTGTGTGGCGTTATTGGATGCATTGGCAACTACAGTTGCTGTCATTCCTACGGTGGAGATACTCGCTGATGCCGTCACTTGATCCATAATTAAGGCAACAGGGGTTCTTGGACTGACGCATGGATCTTTAACCACTTCCCAATCGTAGAAATAATAATAGAATGCCGCTCCTGCACTGGACCCTGTAATAGAAATTAATCCGGGGATTTGGTAGGGATATGATGCTCCCGTATTGTTGCGGTATAGGTTCATTTGAGCGCCACCAATGCGGTAATTGACTCCTGGTTCAAGGTGAAAATTCAAAGATATTCGGGACCCTCCGGACGGAATATTGAGAAACCTAGAATCCAATTGGTTTCCGCTTGCGTCCCACAAGGTTATCGTTCGATCACCCGCTGCGCCAGCATTTACCCAGGCAGAAACAATGGTAAGCGGTTCTTGCACCGAAAAAATTTGATATTGCGTCGAAGCGTTGTTATGTTGTCCCCCTGTTCCAAAGCTATTATTCAATGGACCGACATATAGCACGGGATTTGTCTCGATATTTTCAACCCACACGGTATCTGTTTGTGCCAAAAAAATCGAATAATAAGACCCAGTACCCAGTAAGTTACCATCAATAGCAGCATCGAAATAGCGAATTTCTCCAGTAGCCGTAGCCTGAACAGTAACGCTGTCGGGGGAACACAAAATGACCCCATTCGCAAGGGGAGCATCAGGACGATCAATAGTAATGTAATTTTGAAGGGCAAACGTATCAGAACCAATATTATTTGAAGCAATCAAAGTAACTGTGTAGGTACCGTCTTGCTGATAAATATGCGTTGGATTCTGAAGCGTTGATGTACTCCCGTCACCAAAATTCCAATTCCAGGCATTCGGCCCTCCCGTTGTTTGATCTTCAAACATAATTTCACCTGTACAACTTGTGGTAGCATTGGCTTGAAAATCGGTCAATGGTGGATTGGTGGGTATTTGACATGCCCATGTCATCACAAAACCGGCATTGGTAACATAAGTATCCGAAAAGAATTTTAAGGTAACTGTCCCATAAGTGCTTTGTATGGTCCCTCCGTTTGGTAAGGTATTACCCGTGTACTGTCCAATCAAAGGGCTGGTGTTGGTCGGGCCATCGTAGATGTAGAGATAATCGTAGTTCAATTCCAAATCGAACAAGGAGAAATTCAAGGTAACTGAGGCTGCTCCAGCAGGAGCTATCGTGATTTCACTAGTAACTAAGTCCTGGTAGTTGGAAGCAGCACCTCCTGGATCGAATAAGGTTCCCGTGCATGAGTTTTGGGTTTGATTCAATCCCGCTGGATTCATGGTGATTGCACAAGGTAAGCTTGGGTCTACATTAATGTAATCTACCAAGGTCAGGGTATCTGTACCACACGCCCCGCCACTTGCAATTAAGGAAACCGAATACAAGCCCGGTGATTGATAGGTATGCGAAGGATTTAACGCGAACGAAGTAGTGCCATCACCAAAATTCCATTGAAAGTTACCCGCATTAAAACTCTCGTTCGTAAAATTAACCAGAGCGGGTGCCTGACAATAATCTTGAAAAGCGGTAGAGAAATCTGCATTTACGGTATAAGAAAAAGCAGGTCCTACTCCAACTGCATACCAGGCGTTAGTTACACTCATTACTTCCGGAGAACATGCACCAAACAGATCAATCGCGGATTGAACCGCATAAAAACGTGCATCTTGATAATCTGAATTCGGGGTTAAATAAAACGTGTTATTTCGAAAAGCGATACGCGATGCGTCTACGATTCCTAAACCACTCACATTGTAGGTATTGTTGATGTCGTTCGTACCTGTGCCGCCAACGCTGAGTAAATAAAACCAAAAATTCTGAACTCCAGAATTTGTATGAACCCCTCCGTTATCTTGGGTTCCAGTATAATAGTGAGTACCTAAATAAGTATCTGGGTCTGAAAATGCGTTCGGATTACTCATACTACGGATTCCATTCCCATTGGGGGTTGCATCCTCTCCAATAATCCAATTTAACTGGTTGTTATTGGCAAAGGCCTCTACAGAAACACCAAAAATATCTGAAAATGATTCATTCAACGCACCTGATTCATTCGCATAAACCAAATTGGATGTATTAGAGGTTAGACCATGGGCAATTTCATGTGCCGTAATATCAATCGCTGTGAGTGGCGTGAAGGTCGTTCCGTTTCCATCACCATAGGTCATCCGTTGACCATCCCAAAAAGCATTATTGTAGTTCGTGTTGTAATGCATGTAGCTTTTCAATAAAAACCCATTCCCATCGATGCTATTACGGTTGTGGATTTGCCAAAAATAATCATAGGTCATTTCCGCTCCCCAATGTGCATCGCCGGCAAAATGGTCTTGATTTGTAGTATTATTCCAAAAATTATCCGCATCAATAAAATCAACTGCTGCACCGTAATTTGAGGTGTTATTTAAGTTAAATGTTTGAATTCCATTTCCTCTTCCCGTTTCACGCAGCCTAAATTGAGATGCAAAATAATCTGCCACCATCACTCGATTACCGGAATAGGCGGTAACCGCAATGCCGTTGCTGTCCGCAGAATGTATCTTGTTTTCAAAAGCGACAACGCTGTTGGTATGGGCATCAATGTAAATATACTGTCTAGACAATGGCTCGTCTGCGTATACATCCATTCCATAAACTAAAGTAGTTGTATTACCTGAAGGGTTCGTGTACCACATCAATTCCGGTGCAGGATAATAGCTGGCCTGGTTTCCTTGTTCCATTTTGAGTAAAGCTTCTTCTTCTGGCATCTCCCACTTGTAGCGCGTTGCATGCACATGATTCAGCGCTGTTTCTATCACTTGGTCACTTGAAATGGAGGGTGTAATCGATCCCGAAACTTTATCCAGTGCCGCATTAACGGAAACCAAAAGACTTCCATTCATGTGAATTTTAATAGCGTTATGTCGAATTGGAATGCCTTTGTAGTTCAGCGAATAGGTGTAATGAATCCAACCGAGCTGATCAGTTATTTTATCCGAAAGGATGCAAGAATATTCCTCAGGTAAATCGAATAAATCATGTATAAGTTTCCCATGGGATTCCGGTGCCAATTTAAGTTTTCCGTCAAATTTTATGAAGCGCGGAAAAGCCTCTTTCGGTTGCTTCCAAATAGAAGTGATATGATCATTTGATATGGTTTGAGCTGTGAATTGAAGGTATACAAAAAACAGCAAGAATAGCGTAAAAACTCGCATAGGGTAGCTTTGGTCCTTAAAGGTATAAAAATGTATTTGGATTACATCCGATCCGGCGCATTAATCCCCAAAATAGTTAACCCAGTTTTTAACACCTTGGCAACATTCTTAGAGATTAATAGGCGAGCACCCCGTAATCCTTCATTAGATTCATTCAGAATTGGACTTTGCTGGTAGAATGAATTATATGCTTTGGTCAATTCATACAGGTAATTTGCCAATAAAGCAGGCGAATAATTGTCCGCTGCTTCAGCTATCGTTTGAGGAAATGCTGCGAGCAATTTAATCAACTCAATTTCTCCAGATTCAATTACCAACGAGGACTCATCGAATTGGATTGATACTGCCTTTCGTAGCAATGAATTAATACGCGCATGGGTGTATTGAATAAATGGGCCCGTATTGCCGGTTAAGTCAATGGATTCCTCCGGATTGAATAACATTCGTTTTTTGGGATCTACTTTCAGTAGGTAATATTTCAAGCCTCCCATACCGATGGATTCGAACAATTCCATTCGTTGATCGTGTGTTAACTCGCCAATTTGACCTCGCTCCTGAGTCATTTCCGTGGCTGCATTCACTACCTCTTCCATCAAGTCGTCGGCATCCACGACCGTACCTTCCCTAGATTTCATTTTCCCGGAAGGCAAATCTACCATACCATAGGATAAATGAAAACAGTTTTTTGCCCATGAATACCCTAATTTTTGAAGGATTAAAAACAATACCTTGAAGTGATAGTCTTGCTCATTCCCCACGGTATAAACGATTCCAGATAAATCCGGGTAGTCATGAAAACGTTCGATAGCTGTACCGATATCTTGGGTCATATACACCGCGGTTCCGTCCGATCTTAATACCAATTTCTCATCTAGGCCAACAGGGGTAAGATCGATCCAAACACTGCCATCAGGTTTTTGATAAAATACACCACGTGCTAAACCGTCCATCACTTGATCTTTCCCCAATAGAAAGGTATTGCTTTCATAATACAACGTATCAAAATCTACCCCCATGCGCTTGTAGGTCACGTCAAATCCGTCGTAAACCCAGCCGTTCATGGTAGACCATAATAGATAGGTTTCAGGATCTCTTCCTTCCCAACGCACCAACATGTCCTTAGCGGCTCTTAAAATCTCCGTTTCATTTTTCGCCAGCTCCTTTATTTTATCATAAATCGCAGCTTGCGCTTTATCATCTTTGCCTTCAAGCGCCTTTTGTAATTCGTGAAATTTATCAATAGCGGCAGAAGCGGTATTGGAAAAATCTCCTGCTTCCCAACGTGCCAGCACTTCTTTTAGTTCAAGCTGCAAATGCTTTTCAAACTCTACATAGTACTTTCCGACCAACTTATCCCCTTTAAGCCCAGAATTAGCGGGAGTTTCGCGTTCGCCATTGGATTGAATCGGAGCAAAACGTTGCCATGCTAACATACTTTTGCAAATATGGATACCCCGGTCGTTGATTACTTGAGTTTTTATCACTTGATGACCGTGCGCTTTTTTTAATTGGGCGACAGCATAACCCAAGAAGATATTACGCAGGTGACCTAAATGCAGCGGTTTATTCGTGTTGGGAGAAGCATACTCAACCATCACCATCGGTTTTGAATTAGGTTCAGCGATGCCAAAAGAATCGTTTTTATGAATGGCCGTTAACTGATCGGACCACAAGGTGTCAGAAAAAATAAAGTTCAAGAAACCTTGAATCACTTCGAAATCAGCGACAAATGAAACTTCTGACTTCACGTGCTTTCCAATCGTTTCAGCCACCTCAGCTGGAGGTAATTGGAGTGCCTTAGCAAATGGAAAAACCATCAACGTTACATCACCTCGAACTCCTTTACGGGTTGGTTGAAATTGAATCCAAGACGGATTAATATCAATTCCCAACCATTCTTTTCCTTTCGACAAAAGGACATCCTTCAACGCTACTTCCATGATTCGATTAAGGTACGTGTACAATTGGTGATTAATTCGAGTGCAACCTCGGCCATTTTATTTTTTTTATCATCCAAGGTTGGATTGACCTCCACAAATTCCAGTGCGACTAATTTCGGAGAACGACATAATCCTTCGAGCAGATTCATCGCCTCTGTCTTAGTTAAGCCATTTGGTACAGGGGTTCCAGTGCCAAATGATGAATCAAGTGGATCCATCGAGTCTACATCAAAAGAGACATAAAGTACATCACAGGAGCTTAATTGACGATTGATTTGTTCCAAAACGTACTGAACTCCAGCAGTACGAACGTGCTCGACCGAAATATTCGTGATTTGTTCCCCCTCGATTACAGCATCCTCTTCCAGTTCTGTACTTCGTACTCCAATGTAGATCAAATCCGAGAATTTAACCGAATTACTTTTTAATTGGGTCCATTGAAGGGAAGTCTCAATGTCTACATGGTTACGTTGGCATGGCAGGTTATCGACACCTAAGGCGGTAGCAAGGGGCATCCCATGCAAGTTTCCTGAAGGCGTAGTGTAGGGTGAGTGTAAATCCGCATGGGCATCAATCCAAACCACACCAATGCGTTTATTAGGATAGGCTGCTTTCAACCCGTGCAAGGTACCGCCTGCCGAGGCATGATCCCCGGCTAAAATAAACGGAAATCGATTGGCTAGAATGTGCGATTGGAGCGCGGCAGAAACGGTCTGATACACTTGGTGCATTCCATCGATTCGCTTGGCAAGTGGAAAGATGATGGGTCGATCCAATAAGTGATTTAAATCCGGTAGCACTTCCCAAGAAATATCAGAGAATAAGGTGTTACCCGACGTCCTTGACGCCGCTTGAATAGCAAATGGACCCAAGGATGCGCCCCGGGTGCCGGCCCCTAATTCAGAGGGGTTTATAATAAATTGGATCGTTTTGCTCATGGCAGGTTCCGATGAATAGGAACTACACAAAGATACAAAAGTTGGGCACCCGACGAAAAGAAAACTTTTGGGATTAACGGAAAGGCTGTATATTCGCACTCAGCTCGGAGATGTAGTTTTCCGCCGTTGCAGAACTCGAGCAAGTGTGATTCAAATTTAATGGGGATGTAGCTCAGTTGGCTAGAGCGCTTGACTGGCAGTCAAGAGGTCGTCGGTTCGAGCCCGATCTTCTCCACGTTCGCCCTGCGAAGCTTGAAAAGCGAAGCAGGGCTTTTTTTTGTTCATGTTTTTCGGGCGAGCACTGAGCAAACGAAGTGGCCATATCTATATTCCTATGCTTTTTTTCTGATGTATTTACTAAAGTAACTTTTGTTGAAAATTCAATGAATTATTACCTTCGTCCCATGGCCATTAAACTTACCCAAGGAAATCTATATTTCATTCGCGACGTCGACTACATAACCGGAGAAGTTGGAAAATACGTTAAAATAGGAATCGTTACCAATGACCGAACGACAGAGGATCGAATAAAAAACCATCAAACTGGAAACCCACGCGGAATTTATCCGGTGGATGAGGTAACCGAAGTACCCTTTGTTGAACGCCTTGAAACCCATTTGCACTATGAATACAACGAACATTGGATCACCGGGGAATGGTTTTTAATTAATGACAAGGAAGTTAAGGCTATTGTAGCCCGTGCAGAATCACTCAAAGCGGAGCAGATCAAAGAGAAACCGATGATTGAACGTGTTTTACTCAAACTCGACAAATCCATTTCCAACGGGCAACTCAAGAAAGCAAGCAAGCAGAGCTTGGCTCTGGAACAACAAATCATTCAATTGAAAGGGGAAATCAATGTACTCAAAGCGAAAATCGACCTATCCAAACACGCTTTTCATAGCCTCCTTGGGTTTAATGGCAGCATTGAAGGGATTCTACGGATTAAATATGCCCCAGGGAAGTTTGATTTCAACAAAAAAGCTTTCGAGGCAGCCCACCCCAGTTTGTTCAAGAAATATACCTTACCCAGACCCGACGCGTTCAAGCACACGCTCAATTTTTCAAACTCATCTGCTTACAGTTTAGCTACCGTGGACCCTACCCTTCATTCAGCTCATAAAGCAATGCCCGCAAGCACCTACGTTTCGGTACAACTGTCCGGTAAAGTAAGTCGAACCAAAAAAATGGAACAACTCCATGCCGACCACTTGAAACTCTTTAAAGCATTGAAACTTAAAGAATACGCGGTGGAACAATTGGAGTATGAATTAAAAGCAATGATTGGGCTGTTTGACGGCATAGACGGTATTTGCACTTGGAAACGTTACTTTTCGACTCAAACCCCAGAATTCAATGAGGCTGAATTCAAAAAAGCCCATCCGAAACTACACGATTCTTTTTTAACCACGCCTCCAAAGGAAGTATTTACGATGGACATTGAAAAAGGCAGGCCCTATAAACCCAAATAGCTCCCACCCCATCAAGCGGCTTTAAAGCCTATGGATAAACTAGGTTTTTCATGCAGTCCGTGTAAAAAGGATTCCAAGGCAGGGTATAAATCGCCGCGTTTCGTGCGAATGATGGCGTCTAATTCCCATTGCTTTCTAAAAACCCCCAATTGAGCGGCCGTGAATGCATACGCCGTAGCTAAGTCCTGAATTTCCTTTTCATGAAGCGTTGGAAACAAATGCCTAAGCAATTCAACCCGTACCTCAGGAATGGGATCTAGAATCTCCAGGTGGAGCAAAATCCGACGGTTAAAGGCCGCATCAAAGGATTGAGGCCGGTTGGTGGTGATGATCATGATGCCTTCAAAAATTTCCAGTTCTTGGAGCAAAATGGTCTGAATGCTGTTTTCTGTCTGAGTCATATTCCCGCGCGATTCCGTTCGTTGAGCGAAGACCGCATCTCCTTCATTGAAGAACAAAATGGGCGCATTGCTGGTATGCTGACAGATTCTTCGATAATCGTCAAAAACCTGTTTGATGGCTTTTTCGCTTTCCCCGTAATACATGTTGCGCTGTTGTGTGACATCGAAGACCAACAAATCGCGGCCGGTTTCCAAGGCTAATTGGCGCGCTAATTCGGTTTTACCCGTGCCTGGTCCTCCCGAAAGCAAGGAAATAATACCGCCCGGCTCCCCGTTCTTATGGGCCATTTTTACATATTTCCGCAAATTGGCGGGGATTATTACCCTGCGCAGTTGTTCTACCTTGTTGCGGGTATCGGGGTTGTAAAACAAGCGTTTTTTATAAATGCTTTTGTAATCGACCAGTTGTAGGGCTTGCGATTGGGGCACCACCCGCTGCTCCACGGCATGCTCACCGTGAATCAATGCCGCCCAAGTTGGATGGGCTCCCAAACGGGAAACGCCATGATCACCGCGAAGGGGTTCTAACAAGGCACCACGGTACAAGGGATGAAAGGCATCCTGAAGTTCTTTTTTCAGGCGAGACACCTCCAGGGCCGTCGTGCAGAACAGTTGCAACAGGGTGTTGGTTTCCACGCGGTGCTGGTCTATTTGATGCAAAATACCGACAAACAGTGCCATGGCTTGGTTTTTACGCGAGACCTTGGAAGCCAATACGTGTTGGATGAAGGGAAGGTCTTTGAGCTCGCGTATTTCAGCGACAAAGGCGCTCCAGTCTTGCAGTGAAATGGATCGGTTTCGAAAGGAAACGGCGCGCGCATAAATCATCATAATGATGTGGTCGTGATCGTTTGCGGGGTATTTGGGCAGGGCCTTCTTATTGGACGTTTTAAGCGCCAATTCCGCAGTGTGGCTGAGGTACACGTGGTCGTAGTACGTAGAAAAGGGGCCCTCGCTACCGTACATGAAATAGCCGTGCACTACGAGGGACTCCACGGTGTTGGCCACTTTCTCTTGCGAGAGGTGCGGCTCGAGGTATTCAATGAGCTCTTCGATGCATACGTAGTTTTTTCTGCCGCGCATGAAGCAAAAGGCGGAAAGGACGGCCTTGCAGGCCTCGTTGAGGCGTAAGAACGAGCGAAAAGCGAGCAAGGAAGCTTCCAAC
>JBJTWL010000209.1:0-6378 GCA_046081745.1 Flavobacteriales bacterium
GCATAGGAAGAGCCAGAAGCTACTGTGTAGTTTACAGGAGAATCAGAAATGTTCACTAAATATCCAGGAGCACTTAAATCTACTCTGGAATTGTGTTGGTGCGTGGTATGTGGATCACCTATTTGCTCTTCGTGATTATCAAATTCCCCAATACTTGTTACTGAAAATACGTGATTGTATGATGCTGGATAGGCCATTGCGGAAGGATCTCCGCACGTAGTTCCATTTCCCGCTGCTGCAATGATGAAGGTGCCGTTAGCGTATACTTCGTCGATTACATCTTGCTCGAATTGACTGTACGAACAACCTGAGAACCAGCTTAGATTAATTACGTCAATACCAGCATAGGTTGCAGCAAGAAGTTGATTAAAGTTCATTTCATAGAAGGCAATGGAAGAGTTAAATCCAATCGAACTAACCCCAACCTGATTGTCTGTTTTACCGGCAGCAATAATTGCGACCGCGGTTCCATGTTCAGATGGCAAGGTATTTTGATTATCATAATAGGTGAGTTTGCCCGCTATTTCTTCGTGGAATGGATTTAAGTTTTCATCACTAATTCCCACGATAATTCCAGCATTGGATTGGGTTTGATCCCACGCTTGTTGCGCTTTGATTAGGTCAAGTGCATAATTTGAACCAAAAGTCGCATTGTAGTCGTTTGGAACGAAAAGCGTTTTATATTCCGGTGCGCGTTCAATTTCTGCAACAACTCCTGGAAAATTTTTTAACGTAGTTTCTAAGGTATTGTAGTCACACTGGCAATTAAATTCGTAAACGCCTTGTAATTTTTCGTTTTTAGAATTTGATAACGCTTGATGCACCTCATTCACCCCTGCTTGATTTAGTGCATTTGCAAAAGAGGGGTTGGTTGAACCAATGGTTCCGTTTTCTAATACACGGGGTGTACTTTGAAGGTCTGAGATTCGAGCCCAAATACGAGTGCTTTGTGCTTCAGCTGTAAAACTGCTAATTCCGATTAACCCGGTTAATAGGATGCTTAAGTTGATTTTTGTTTTCATGGTTATTTTTTTTTAAGTGGTTTCTGAGACAAAGATGAAGACCAATTAAAAAGAGGGCCATTTTTTACGTCAACTTGTAGGTAAATTACACCATGTTACGTGGGAGGGTTTACGCAGTTTTATAGAGGATCATACGCGTAACTACTTAGAAACGAATCACTTCTGAGCTGTTCGGTAAAGGAAAAAAGCGATGATTCCGAAGAGTAAATTCGGCGTCCATACAGCGATTGAGGCGGGTAAGCCTACATTCAACGCAGCAACAGCCATCACTTTCATAGCAAAAATGTAAACAAATACAAATCCAAGTCCGATCGCAATATTCAATCCAATACCGCCACGTTTCTTGCGTGAGGCTACTGAAACACCAATAATGGTAAGGATATACGTGGCAAAAGGATAGGAGGTACGTTGATGCATTTCAATTTCATAATAAGGTACTCGTGAAGAACCCTTCATTTTTTCACGTTTTATTAAGGCAGACAATTCTGGATAGGTCATGGTTTCTGCTACGTTTTCCCGTTGGGCCATTTCATCAATGGAAAAACTGAGCACCGTGTCAAGGGTAGCACGATATTGAACCGCACCAATTGGAAAGCCTAACCGCTTGATATAGACGTTTTTCAACGTCCACTGCGTAGTACCAGCTCGATTAATTGCTTCGTTGGCTTTTAAAAAAAACAGGGGGCGACTAGAATCTCCCCATTGCTGAACAACAAAATTGGTGACTTTTCCGGCCTCATTGGTGTAATTGGAAAAGTATACCGAAGTACCCTCAGGGTAATCCGCATGGTAATTTTCTACCATCATGACATCCCGGTAATATTTCTCTTCAAAACCGAGTCTAAGTTTATTGGCATTGGGAACGATAAAATGATTAAGGAGTAGGGAAAGCAACATTAATACCGTGGCTGCAATCATGTACGGTCTTATAAATCGAGCAATGGGTTTACCAGAAAACCACATGGGTATTAACTCGGTATCTTGGGCCAGTTTAGCCGTAAACCAAATTACTGAAATAAAAATGATCATGGAAGAGAACATATTCCCATGAAAGAGCAAAAAACTCAGATAATATTCGAAAATGATTGCACTTACGGGAGCATTGTTCGATATAAATTCACTTAATTTTTCCGATATATCAAATACCATTGCAAAGAGCATGATAATCCCCAACATGAAAAAGAAGGTGCTTAGGAACTTCCGAATGATGTATTTATCAAGAATACTTAGCATTATAAGCGTCGCTTTAGCAAGGGAATTAATTCATTTTTCCAAGACAAGAACTCGCCAGTAGCAATTTTATTTCGCGCCTCTTCCATTAAAGAGAGAAAAAAGGTAAGGTTGTGCAAGGTTGCGATCTGAAGGCCTAAATTTTCTTGCGCCTTGAATAAATGGCGCAAATAGGCTTTTGTATACACATGATCGGCCCAAAGTCCTGTACTGCTATCGATAGGACTAAAATCAGTTTCCCATTTTTTATTCTTAATATTCAATGTGCCCTCCTTGGTGTAAAGTAAACCATGACGTGCATTTCTACTGGGTAATACACAATCGAACATGTCAATGCCAAGACCAATACACTCCAATAAATTCCACGGAGTTCCCACCCCCATTAGATAGCGCGCTTTTTCTTGAGGCAAAACATCGGTTACAAGGTTGGTCATTTCATAAAGCTCATGTTCTGGCTCTCCAACAGATAATCCGCCAATGGCAATACCTACATCCCCAAAATCCGACATATATTCAGCGGACTCAATGCGTAAATCTTTATATACAGAACCTTGTACTATAGGAAATAAGGTTTGTTGATGGCCATATTTCGGTGACGTTTTGTCAAATTGATCAAAACATCGGGTAAGCCATGCATGAGTTAAGGCCAACGAGTTTTTAGCATAACCATAATCGCATGGATAGGGTGTACATTCGTCGAAGGCCATAATGATATCTGCACCAATGGTACGTTGGATGTCTATGGCAAATTCAGGGGTAAACACGTGGTAACTCCCGTCTAAATGACTTTGAAATTTAACGCCGTCCTCAATGATTTTACGCGTGCCAGCTAAGGAGTATACTTGATATCCGCCACTGTCAGTAAGAATTGGACGTTCCCAGTTCATGAATTTATGCAATCCTCCCACAGCCTCCATGACTTCCATGCCTGGCCGCATATATAAATGGTAGGTATTTCCTAAGATGATTTGAGCCTTAATGTCTTCCCGAAGTTCTTGCTGATGAATTCCTTTAACAGAAGCCGCAGTACCAACCGGCATGAAAATAGGAGTTTCTATGGTGCCATGGTCGGTATGTAAGCGACCCAGCCTGGCTTTTGTGGAAGTGTCCGTATGAAGTTTTTCGAAGTGCATAAGCGTGTTGATAAAAACACCGTTCAAAGATACAGCTATTTACGTACTCACCCCATCTTTGCAGTCTTGAAATATATGATATGAATTGGGAACAAAACACTATGGCGTCAATTGATCAATGGCTAATAATGTTATTTGTTGGAGCATGGTTGGTACAAGCGGCTTATCTATTGATGATTCACCTCAGATTTCTAAGGTTTAAACCTGTAGAGCAAACCTCAGAATCAAACTTACCACCCCTGAGTGTAATTGTTGCTGCGAGAAATGAATCTGAAAATTTATACGAGTTAATTCCGCTCATCTTAGCCCAGGAATATCCAACCTTTGAAATTATTGTGGTTAATAACCAATCGATGGATGATAGTAAGTGGTTATTAAAAGCGTATCAGCGGCAATATCCAAATTTACACGTTGTGGAACTTGAAAAGAACCAACACCTGCGGCCTGGTAAGAAATTACCACTAACTCTTGCCGTGCGTGCTGCAAGTTTTGACCATTTTATTTTTACAGACGCCGATTGTCGGCCTACCTCAAAACAGTGGTTAAAAGGTATGGCGAAGGGGTTCTCCTCTTCTACTGATATCGTTTTAGGTTATGGTCCTTATACCAAACAGAATGGATTTCTAAATCGCTTAATTCGCTATGATACAGCATGGATTGCGCTGAATTATTTCTCATTTGCCCTCAGCGGCCTGCCTTACATGGGGGTGGGAAGGAATTTAGCCTATTCAAGAAAAGCCTTTGAATCCGTTGGTGGATTTAAATCACATTATTATATCGTTTCAGGGGATGACGACCTCTTTATTCAACAAGCAGCGAAGAATCGAAATTATACCATTTCAACGGAAGAGGCATCATTTTGTCCTTCTGCCCCCGAAACCACATGGAAACGGTGGGTTTTTCAGAAACGTCGACATTACAGTACGGCCTCTCATTATGACGTTATCAAAAAATCGTTGTTAGGAATATATCCGGTAAGCTTGTTTATCCTTTTAATTTCCTTTATTTCTTTGCTCCTGACAAATACCATGGCTTGGCTGTCTTTGGGTCTGTTTTTTGGGTTGATTCTCGTAAAATGGATCGTGCAGGGAAGGGGATTGTTTAAATTGAAAGAAACAAGTTTGGCTTGGTTTTTTCCATTTTGGGATTTCTTTTATGCGATGTTCATTCCATTGGTGTTTTTGTTATTGAATCGAAAACCTAGAGATAAATGGTAGAATTTGAACACCTTTCGGATAAGGCCAAACAAGATTTAGTACTTGTAGAACGTGCTAAACAAGGAAATCAAGCGGCATTTGCTTCCTTAATGGATCGCTACCGAGAATCAATATATTTCATGATGCTTAAAATGGTAAAGAATTCTGATGATGCAGAAGATCTTACCATTGAGGCATTTGGTAAAGCCTTTAATCGAATTGACCAATACTCTCCAAGCTTTGCATTCAGTACCTGGTTGTTCAAGATTGCTTCAAACAATTGTATTGATTTTATCCGTAAAAAACGCATTCAGGTCCTGTCTATGGATCAAGGCATTGCAACATCAGATGGAGGTTCTATTCGGATTGATGCAAAAGCTCAAGTGAATAATCCAGAGGAATCGATGATGCATGATCAAAAAGTGATTCACATGCGCTTATTGGTGAGTAAATTAAAACCACGGTATCGGCAATTGGTTGAAAAACGCTACTTCGAAGAATTATCCTACGAAGAAATTGCAGATGAATTAAACCTTCCATTGGGTACGGTTAAAGCGCAATTATTCCGAGCACGTGATTTTCTTGCTGGAATGATGGATAAAACAAAAGATTCGATTTAATGCAGTGGAACAGATAAGGCATTATTTCCCTACCTTAAGTCCGCTACAAATTGAACAGTTTTCAAAACTTCTGAATCTATATACGATTTGGAATGATCAAATCAATGTAATTTCAAGGAAGGATTTAGATAATTTTTATGAACGTCACGTGTTGCATTCCTTGGGCATTGCTAAAGTATATACGTTTCAACCGGGAACAACGGTACTTGATGTTGGCACAGGAGGTGGGTTTCCAGGTATACCATTAGCGATACTTTTTCCAGAAACCACATTTATTTTGGTTGATTCTATCGGTAAAAAGATTAAAGTGGTGAATGAGGTAGCCTCCGCATTGGGATTAACGAACATCCAAGCATTTCACCAACGAGCTGAAGAAGTTAAAGGAACCTTTGATTTTGTGGTATCACGCGCTGTAACAGCAATGCCAGTGTTTTTAACATGGGTAAAAAATAAGATAAAGAAGGGGAAGGCTAACGATGGTTTTTCGCACGGGATTTTATACCTCAAAGGGGGAGATTTAACCGAAGAATTTAAAAATGTTCCGGGCAATTACAAAGAGCACCCCTTAGCTGCGTATTTTAACGAAGAATTTTTCGAAACAAAAAAAGTAGTTCATTGGGTGAGTTGATTCCCAATGATATGTTGAATTTCTTCACAATCACTCAATAAAAAGAAACTTCCTGTAACAAGAATTCCTTGTGACCTAGCGCGAATTTGTAAGGCCGTTTGAATGGCTTCGTTTACATCAGTGGCATAGTGTAAATGAGTTAATCCAATGGATTCAACTTCCTTTTTTAGGGATTCTATTTGGTGACTTCTCGGATTTGTAAATTCGCAAAAAATCCATTGGTCTATGTCGTGAATCAATGCCGATAAATGTTGGAGTGACTTGTCGTTCGATGCCCCGAATATCACAATGGGCAGTGGTTGTCCCATTTCTTTCAAAGCCTTCATCGTGGTCAACAATCCATCCCCGTTGTGTGAGGCATCATACCATAACTTATGATAACGTACTGAAGGGAACAAACGTCCAATAAAACCCGTTTGATCAAACAAGGTTTTCCAGGTCGAAATTGGATCGAGTTTTTGCGTGTTTATTCTAAGTAATTGCAATGCGGCTAAGGCTACGGCGGCATTCTTGCGCTGATAGGCAGGCAATGCATTGGTAGGATCAGCG
>JBJTWL010000210.1:0-3957 GCA_046081745.1 Flavobacteriales bacterium
TAGGTTTTGATTTTTTGAATATCAATGGAGTCGTTGGTGTCGTTAAAAATAATTTCACAAACATTACCCGTTAAAAAAAGTACCTCTCCATCGTCATTGGCATTGTTATAGGCTCCAATTAAAAAGCGATAGTTTGACTCAAAAAGCAGATTGGAATTAAAGGAATTGACGCCGAGTGATACATTATTCACATCAAAGTGGTTCTTTGCCGTGGTGCGATTTACAAACGCATTGTAAAACGCAAAGTTTGTGGTATTAAATGGTGAATAATTACTCGTGTTGTTGTCGCTTTGAAATAGAAATGCAGTATTCGCGGCATCTTTAATAATACCATACCGAAAAGTCGCATTGGCTGCTTTTGATTTAGCAACAAGCGATTGATTGGTAGCAGCCATTTTACCAATCACAAACATGGCACGAGAATTAAAGGCAAGATCAAGGATGTCACCCCCACTGAGTACTTGGGCTCCGGAAAAACTAACACTGGGATATCCATTAACCGAATTATTAACCACCAAAGGCCTTTTTGCAGCAAGGTTTTGATTCATTACATACCCGTTTGCGCTAAGGTCAGTCCATTGCTGAACTTTGTTGTTGGCATCCGAAGTAATGCCCGCATCGGCTTTGAGCCATAGGCTTGTGCTGTTTAAATTCGATGGGGTGAAATAGGTGAAGGTGTAGGTTGGCGAGCATGCGGAATCATTAGCAAAGTATGCTTTAACTCGCCAATAATAGCTGCCTTGTGTGGGTACAAATGAATTCCAGGACGTTACATTGGCAAGGGGGGATTGTGAAAAATTGCTGCTAAAGGTATTGTTAGTAGCAACCTGAATTCGATAATTGACCGCATTTGGTGTGCTATTCCATTGAAATGCAACGTTAAACGTATTCAAATTCTCCCCATTTTTAGGAGAAATCCCACTTAACGGTTGAGCCACGTAACTGTAAATTCCTGATATCAATATCAGAACGAAGTTCAACAGGGTTAGGAGAGACCTTCTTTGCATCCTATCAAAAATAAGAAATAATTGACAAGGCTGAGTATTCTTTGAATACATATTCAATTATATTGAATATTTAATCGTTCAGAGATATTATTCTTTCGAATTTACTTCGATTTGATACATGTTATTTGATAAAGTGTACCTTTGGCTTTAATAGATTTAGGAGAATTGGAGATGGAAACGTTGCGTAAAATCGAGGTTATTACCCCTAAGCGAGGCCTGTTTGATGTTCGCCTGAATGAATTGTGGCAATACAAAGATTTAATCTTACTGTTTGTCAAACGAGATTTTGTCGCTCAATACAAACAAACCATTCTCGGACCGTTGTGGTTTATCGTACAACCGGTCCTGACCGCGCTTATGTTCTATGTGGTATT
This sequence comes from Flavobacteriales bacterium, assembly GCA_046081745.1. Classification (GTDB taxonomy): domain Bacteria; phylum Bacteroidota; class Bacteroidia; order Flavobacteriales_D; family Crocinitomicaceae; genus UBA952. The sequence goes on from JBJTWL010000210.1 coordinate 1,382, forward strand.
CGGAATGATTGCATCGATTCCAACACATGGCGTGAATCAATTTTTATTTTATTTCACGGGGTTAACCGTATGGAGTTATTTCTCCGATTGTTTCACTAAAACATCCAATACCTTCACCGTCAATGCTAACTTATTTGGTAAAGTATATTTTCCGAGGTTGGCCGTTCCAATTTCCATTGTGATTTCAGGGTTATTTAAATTTTTGATTCATCTCGTTATTTTAAGTCTGTTGATTATCACCTATGGTTTAACAGGAATTCAATCGATATCAATGAATTCGACCATTCTTTTATTTCCGGTGTACATACTCTTAATGGCATGCATGGGCTTAGGACTCGGTATTCTATTTTCAGCATTAACAACAAAGTATCGAGATGTTATTTTTTTATTGGCATTTGGTGTTCAGCTTTTAATGTATGCCACCCCCATTATTTATCCCCTTTCGTTTACCAGCGGAAGAATTCGAGAAGTATTAGCTTATAATCCGTTAACCCCAATTCTTGAGAATGTGAGGTATTCAATCTATGGGATTGGTCAGTTTGATATGTACGGCCTTTTTTATACGATGGGTTTCACGTTAGTGATGTTGGTTATTGGAGTGTTAGTTTTTAATCGTGTTGAACAATCCTTCATGGATACAGTATAGTCGGCGCATGGAGGTTATCAAGGTAGAACATTTGTTTAAACAATATCAACTGGGTCAAGTGGGCACAGGAAGTTTAATCCATGACCTTAATCGTTGGTGGAAAAAGCTTCGTGGTAAAGAGGATCCATACCTCGCAGTTACGGAGTTAAATGATCGAGAGAATCAGTCAAGTGCTGCATTTGTGTGGGCATTAAATGATGTGAATTTCAAGGTAAATCAGGGAGAAGTTTTAGGAATCATTGGGCGAAATGGGGCAGGGAAGAGCTCACTGCTTAAAATACTATCTAAAGTTACGGCTCCTTCCCAAGGTAAAATCACATTGAGTGGACGTGTAGCCTCTTTATTAGAGGTGGGAACAGGATTTAATCCCGAACTCACGGGTAGAGAAAATGTTTATTTGAATGGTGCCATCCTTGGTATGACTAAAAAGGAGATTGCGAACAAGTTTGAAGAAATTGTTTCCTTCAGTGGGGTAGCAAAATACATTGACACCCCCGTCAAGCGTTATTCCTCAGGGATGTATGTTCGGTTGGCCTTTGCTGTTGCCGCACACCTTGAGCCAGAAATTTTAATCGTAGATGAAGTGTTGGCGGTTGGGGACGCAGAATTTCAAAAAAAATGCATCGGAAAGATGAAGGATGCGGCAGGTCATGGAAGAACCGTTTTATTTGTAAGTCACAATATGGAGGCGGTAAGGAATTTATGCACAAGAGCAATACTCATGGAACAGGGTAAGGTCGTTGCTGAGGGAACTCCTGCAGACGTAATTGAACGCTACCTTTTTCAAAGAAATCAAACGGATTGGGTTAAGTCTTACCACGAACGAGAAGCCCCTGGGAACGAATTTACTCGGTTGAAGTCGATTGAGCTTAAGCCCATTCGAGATGATGGAAAACCCATTATAACCGTCAATAGCAGCCTTGAAATTACCTTGAGTTTCTGGAATTACGTGGAAGACTTGCCTACAAATTTAAGCCTTCATTTATATGCTGCCACCGGGGAATGTGTTTTTAATATCATTACCCAATTACCACCTCCAAAACTCGGGATCGGACTTCATCATGCACAGTGCGTAATTCCAAAAGAACTCTTGAATACCGGAATCTTTTATATATCTTTCATGGTTGTGAAAGATACTTCAGTGCCCTTGTTTAATTTTGAAGAAATACTAACATTTGAAGTAGAGGAGGAACGAGAAAAAAGCAATTGGCATGGAAAATTCCCTGGATTTGTTCGGCCTAAAATCGATTTTAAAATTAACCAATGATTCCAGTAACGAAAGCGTTTTTACCCCCGATTGTCGAGTATACAGCCCAGGTACAACGCGCTTACGATAATGGTTGGTTAACGAATCGCGGGGAGTTAGTCTTGGAGTTGGAAGATAAATTAAGGGATTATTTAAACCTGGAGGAATCCAATATACTTTTAATGAACAATGGTACGATTCCCTTGCAAATTGCCCTTAAATGCCTAGCTCGAGGTGGGGAAGTTATTACCACACCCTTCTCGTATGTCGCGACAACCTCAACTATTGTTTGGGAGGGTTGTACGCCAGTATTTGTGGATATTCATCCAGCATATCTAACGATTGATGAAACCAAAATCGAGGCAGCAATCACAGAAAAAACTACCTGTATACTCGCGACTCATGTGTTTGGGAATCCTTGTAACGTACATGAAATTGAACGCATCGCTAAAAAGCACAACCTTAAAGTGATTTACGACGGCGCACATGCCTTTGGAGTTCACTATAATGGGAAAAGTATTTTTGAGTTTGGAGATGTTACAACCTGCAGTTTTCACGCCACTAAATTATTCCATACGGGAGAAGGCGGCGCGATTTTTTGTAAAGATCCCGATTTGTTTCATCAGCTGTATTACAGTCACAATTTTGGCCATGACGGTCCCTTAGCATTTCATGGACTTGGAA
>JBJTWL010000211.1:0-8302 GCA_046081745.1 Flavobacteriales bacterium
GGAGATTATCAATACCAAAGTTCCGGAGGTTCCTATCCATATGTTAAATTCGGAGGTTCTTTGGGCGCGCAATGGAACCTTTCGCCATGCATACTACTTGGATTGGAATATGGGTTTTATGTGGCCAATAATGTGCAATATACTGGCTCATGGGATTCTTCGTTTGAGCCTTTTTATAAAGGCATTTCCGGAAAGTACTTTGTAATATATCGATGGGGTAAAAAATAAAAGAACACCCTTCCTTAGGAGTGGGCTCGGAAAAGGTGCCTAATGAATTTCTATGGAATACCGATACCTCCGAATTTCACCAGGGTGTAGGGAAAGTATTCCTTGTTTTTGGGAAAGTACTCCTTCGGCATCCCATGCATCTGCCCAACCCCACCACGGTTCAATGCAGAAAAACGGAGCGCCTGGTTTGGTCCATAAACCTACAGCACTCCAATCTTTACAATGTAGGGTGAGTATTTTGGGACCTTCCTTTTTACCAAATCCAATGGATTGAAAGGGAGGGGATTTGATTACAATTGCGTCTGAGGCGAATAAGGAATCGGATAGATTGAATGTTCGGTTCAGATGTAAATCCTTCGTTTCTCCGTTATAGTAATTTCCTGAAATTAAATGTTGCTGAACCGTAAATTCTCCCCCAAAATCAATCCTATAGTCATTCAGGTTCCCATCGATGTGAAATCCTGGGTGACCGCCAATGCTAAATAAGAGGTCTTTCACATCGGTATTAATTACTTGATTAGAAATGGTAAGAAATTGGTCAATCAACTCATAGGTAACCCATAATTCAAAATCAAAAGGATATTGAGCGCGTGTATGAGCATTCGCTTTAAAGCCAAGAGTTACCGAGGTTTCATGGTGCTCAAGTACTTCAAAAACTTGGTCTCGTGCAAAACCATGTTGACGCATCGCATAGATATTTCCGTCGTAGGTATATTGATCGTTCACTAAGCGTCCAACGATAGGGAATAGGATAGGAGCATAGCGATTCCAGATGACATCGTCTTTCTTCCAAAGAATATTTCCGTATTCAATGTGCGTGAGTTCCTGGAGTTCTGCGCCCAATGGGTTAATCATCATACGGATGTATTGATTCTTCAGGATAACCATAACGTTTTATTTATAAGTAATTGAATTCGATGCGTTAAGCGCAATATACCTCGGTTAACCTACCATGCTGAATACTCGCCAGTTACCGAAAAATAACCATGCGTGCGAAATTCCATTGCACTTGAATCAATTAAGGGATAAATGATTTCCCCTTCATGCCATATCCTACCGTTTGAGGGTACCGTTATTCGATAGGTTAATTTTTGATCTCGAAGTTTACATGTTTTTGGAAAGAAATAGGTAGGGCTAATATTGAAAACAGAGTCCAAAAGATGACTTGAACTTTTAACTTTTCGTGCATTATAAATTGCATGCTCATGTGATTTTCCTTGAGAAGAATTTATTTGATAAATATGAAATAAAGAGTCCTCTGATGGTTCATAAGAAATTTCAACCCCCCTAAAGAATATGTTATCGTCTTTAACATAAAAGCCTAAATCATCTCCTTCGCTGTTAATCGTATAGCCACCAGCTATAAACTTATTCTTTTGTTCATTTTTTAAAACAAGATGAGTACCTCGGTAGGTACCCACTTCTTTCTCTACTTCTCCGTATGAGTCCATAGCCTGTGCGAAATTGATGCCGGCCATAGCACTTAATGAGATTCCTCCAATAAATGATAAAAGGATAAACCCGAAACTCCAATATAATATTTTGGATGGAAAATGTTTGAGACAACGGATTCCAGTCACAAAACACAAACCTGTTATGGAAAGTAAAACGAGGCCAATTCCCCAAAATGCTCGTTGAAAATCAATATGTTTTTCAAATACCAGGGGAAGTAACTCATTTAATGAGAAATGTTCACCATTAATTTCTACAGGAATAAACTGGGGTTGAATAAAAAGAAAAATAAGCGCTGTTATCAACAAAATGGTTCCTATTAGAAGAATAAAAAGTCCAACCGAAATTCCGAAAATACGAGCAGATTTTTGAAATATCTCGCCCACATTACCATTGTTTCTTAATGAGCTTGCTCCTTTTTTGATGCGATTAGTTGCCGTTCTTAATTCAGATTTCATGTTTTCCAAATTAACTGCTTCACCCCTCATCTGTAATTTCTCACTACTCGTTTTAGCTGATGGTATGATAATCCAGAGAATAAAATATAATAACCCACCCACCCCAAAGGATAAAAATGCAATTAAATATATCGCTCTTATTATAACTACGTCAATATTAAAATATGCAGCAGCACCAGCACATACGCCACCAAGCAGTGCTTTTTCGGTATCTCTAAAAAACCTACGTTCTCGTTTTGAAGATTGCTCTTTATGAGGTTCTGCGTCCGTTGTATTTTCATTACTAAAATCTTTGGGTTGACCAATTTTTGCGATAATTTCTTGAATGACCTTTTGCTCAACTACTTGTTTGCCTCCGGTCAATTGCTGTTGAACTAATTCGACTATTCTCAATTCAACATCTTGAATTATTTCTTCCAGCCCAGGTTCATTTGCTAATACCTTTCGTAAAGCATTTAAATAGCTGTCCAAGGATTCATATGCCCCTTCCTCGAAAATAAAAGGAATACCTTGGAGGTGAATTGAAACGGTTTTATTCATGATTTTCTTTGTTTTGTGTTATCGTTGAAACAGCCTGTTGTAATTCAAGCCAAGTACGTTCTAGTTCAGAGAGGAAGCGTTGACCGTCCTGCGTTATGCAGTAATATTTACGTGGTGGACCCGCGGTTGACTCAGCCCATCGATAATCCAATAATTGCATATTCTTTAAGCGAGTTAAAAGGGGGTAAATAGTTCCTTCAACCACGGTTAATTGCGCATTTTCCAGGTGATCAAGTATTTCAGATGGATAAGCTTCACCCTTATTAAGAATACTTAAAATACAATACTCCAGTATTCCCTTCCTCATTTGTGCTTGTGTATTTTCTGAATTCATTCCACCTTGTATTTAATGCAAAGATATGTGTAAAAAATAGATATATGTAATACATAGTAGTTAAATTTAAAAAAAGAATAGAAAAATATCTATTCCTTCACAAATTATGAGTTATTGAATTACCCTTCAATGACAATAGACACCTCTCTAGTGTCTCCATCTATTGGCGGAGAAAGTTTGTGTATTTCTACACGAAGGCCTAATATTCCTTGCAATTCATCCTGAATCCTGGTAACGATTCGTTGTCCCACGTGCTCAATTAATTTGGATCGAATGGCCATTTCCTCAGCCACAATCCGCTGGACCGCGCAATAATCGACCGTATCGATTAATTCATCGCTTGCCGCGGCTTTCGAGAAGTCGGTATCAATTTCCACATCCACGGTGTAATGTCCACCAATGCGTGCCTCTTCTTCCATGCATCCATGAAATGCATAACAGCGAATACCCCGAACGTGAATTTTATGCTTCATTCAGAATTGCAGCAATTTTAGGGAGATTTTCGTTCATTCGGCTCAGGACTTCCTCTTTTCCAAGAAAAGCAGTTACGTCAAACATCCCCGGACCAGCACCAACTCCGGTAACTGACAATCGATACGGGAGCAACACCGCCCCAATACCTAATCCTTTTTCCTCTAGGTATCCTTTAAAAGAGGATTCAATATTTACTGCCGTGAATTCAGTAATGCCTTCCAAGCGAAGCATCCATTCATTCATATAGCTTGTAGTTTCAGCCTTCCATTTTTTACGGATTGTTTCTTGGTCTAATTCACTGGGATTCGCCAAGAAATACGCGCCATCGGTTAAGATGTCTTCTGCGAAGGTGGCGCGCTCTTTCATTAAACCAACCAAGGTTTCCAAGCGGTTATCTGAAAGGCCCAAGGAAGGATTCGTTTCTTTTAAGCCCTTTGCAATCTCTACATCGGATTGCATTCGTAACCAACTTTGTTGAAACCACTTCGTTTTTTCTGGATCGAATTTAGCTCCTGATTTTGAAACGCGTTCTAACGAAAATGCTGCTACGAGCTCATCAAGGGTGAAAATCTCTTGAGGGGTTCCCGGATTCCATCCCAACATAGCCAACATGTTAATGAAGGCTTCAGGTAAATAACCCTTTTCACGGTATCCTGAATACAATTCACCTTCGGCGGTAGTCCAATTGGTTGGGAATACGGGAAAGCCTAAGCGGTCGCCGTCCCGTTTGGATAATTTGCCATTCCCATCCGGTCTGAGTAAAAGCGGAAGGTGGGCAAATTCAGGGGCGTCCCAGCCAAACGCTTGATAAAGAAGTACATGCAAGGGCGCAGACGGAAGCCATTCCTCCCCCCGAATAACATGCGAAATCTTCATCGTAAAATCATCTACGATGTTCGCTAAATGGTAGGTAGGCATTCCATCGCTCTTAAACAGTACTTTGTCATCCAAGTTGTTCGTGTTTACCACAACCCATCCGCGGATGAGGTCATGAAACCGCACGTCTTCATTGCGCGGCATTTTCATACGAATTACATAGGGATCTCCTTTCGCCAGACGTTCTTCCACTTCGGTTTGAGGTAAGGTTAGGGAGTTTTTCATGGATACCCTGGTCACACTATTGTATTGCCAGTTCGGCATTCCCATTTGCTTGGCTTGCTCCCGAATTTGTTCTAATTCCTCAGCGGTATCGAACGCATAATAGGCTTTATCTTTGGATACTAATTCCTCCGCATACGGTCGATACATGGCTTTTCGTTCCGATTGCACATAAGGACCAAATGCTCCACCCAATCCAGGTCCTTCGCTGGGCATGATGCTACACCAAGAAAGCGCATCCATAATGTAATCTTGTGCACCAGGAACAAAACGCGTTTGATCCGTATCTTCAATACGAATTAAAAAGGTTCCGTTATGTTTTTTAGCAAAAAGGTAATTATAAAGAGCAGTTCTTACCCCACCCATGTGTAAAGGTCCAGTAGGTGAAGGGGCAAAGCGAACGCGAACAGGTTTTGACATGGATTTTGTTTTTGCAAAGGTAGTGAATCATGCGGAATGCTGGAAGTTTGACCCCTAATCTAAACGAAGTTGTCGCCCAATACCGCTAAAATCAAGAAAATTTGCATGTGTAATTTCCCCTGTGTTTGTTGGGTTTCCGAATTTATAAACTTGTAAATTGTTAATAATTTGAAACCTTACATGTTAACCCTGCGTTAAGGTCGCTTAGATTTAGTTAAACTTTTAAATTTTAAATTATGAAAAAAGTACTATTAGGATTAGGGTTAGTGATTTCAGGATCATTAATGGCTCAAAAGCCAGCAAGCGATGCAAGTAAATTTTCGTTAGAGGGTTTGATTAACTACAACGCAAACGACGGAATGAACTGGACAGCGCCATCATTACGTTTACGTTATTTTGTAAACGATAACATTGCCGCTCGTGTACAATTCGGTTTTGGAGATGGGTCACCTTCACCAAGCAAAGAGTCGTATACTTTTTATGAGAACATGGATGGTTCCGGAGCTTCTGGAACTGTGGATATTAACCGAGGTTCTTGGAATTCTCAAATTGGTGCTGAATACCATTTAACAGGAAATGACAAAATGTCCCCATATTTCTTTGGTGGAGTATTGTTTGGTAAAGGTAGTTATGAAGAGAATTGGGTTAAGGCTGGTATATATGCGAATGGTGATTATGCCTACGATGCAACCATCAATACAGCAAGTATAACAGCAGGTTCAAGTTCTTTCGGTTGGACATTAGGAGCCGGTTTAGACTACTATGTAGCTGAAAATCTTTATTTAGGATTGGAAATGGGCTTGCAATCTTCAAGTGTTAAGTACACTGACGTTACCACTGATATTACGTTTGCTGATAACACAACCATGAAGTTTGTGGACGGTCCTTCTAAACTTGGATTCACTAGCTTAGGGGCTGCACACGGAAGCATCCGTATCGGTTGGAGATTCTAATTAACCATTTGATAGGCAAAAGGGGAGCGTTTCGCTCCCCTTTTTTTTGGCAGTTTTTTATATCTCTTTATCTTTGAATAATGAAATATTTAGTTCCTATTCTCTTTCTTCTCCTCTTGTCATCCTGCGTCAGCGTAGATTACCTTCCGCACATCATTAAAATTACTCAAAAGCATCATGCCGTTGCCGTTTTGCCGCCTCGGACAACCATTGAGCGCAAAATTTGGATGACCGATGACCGCTTCAATGAGCTCACACTTCAAAAACAGCGTCAATTGCAAGAGCAGTTGATTCGTTCCTTTGCGCGTCGCATCAATGAGGGAAAGTGTTTTGTAGAAGTATTAGATATTAATGCTACGAATGATGTTGTGCTACCGGCGGGTTATAATGAGGGTAGGATTTCACCGAAAGAACTGTGTAAATTACTCAAGGTTGATGCGGTTTTTGAATCTAACATTCAAATTCTAGAACCCGTTTCAGAAGCAACGGCCATTTTCTTTCAACAGGCTGCAGGAACTACATTAATTACCAATTCAATTACGCTACAAGCATCCCTCATAGACACCCTTGGAAATGTGCCTATATGGAATTTAACGGCTATAAAAAATGGCACCTTAGGTTCGTTCAAACAAGTTATGATGAATAAGGTGATTCGTCGAACGACGAGAAATACGCCGTATAACGTCAAAAAGAATCCATACCGAAAGCTCTATCAAAAATACGTGGAGAATGGGGGTAGTTAATCTAATACAACGAAGCCCCATCAAGTCCTAAATTCGAACTCGAAACCCCGAGCCATTTCATCATGGTTGGTAATAAATCTACGGTTTGGCCTTGTGGAATCAACGTGTTGGTGAAGTTTGGTGTCCTTACTGCATACCACACATACCTCGTTTCAGTTATGTTATCTTGACCACCATGGCCTGTGCCTTGACCCCCATGATCTGTGGTTAATACGACCATCCATTCCTCATTGAATTGCGTCTCCCTTTCATAAATTTGTGTCATAATTAAGCCCAAATAGTAATCAGAAATTTCTATGGCTGATCTGTATTCAAGCGAGGATGGGTTAAAGCCAAAATCATGGCCAGTGTCATCGGGAAAATCAAAGTGCATTAACATTACATCCGGGGTACATTCGTTTATTAATTTGATGGCTTCTTGTGTCATTTCTGGATCAGTATCAAATCGATTCGCATATGTTTCTTCACTGGTAATTTGAAGAAATGCGTCCCAATTGCTTAAACTGGCTAGTCCTAAATTCGGTTTTGATCGACGCAGCAAGTGAAAAATATCAGGGTATTGTTTGTAATTGTTTTTTTTGAATGAATTTTCCGTTAATCCATGTTTTTCAGGCCAGACGCCATGTAGAATAGTTGACCAGCCTGGGGTACTTACCGTGTAGGGACCACGATCAACATGAAATGAGTAGATAGAGGTTTGAAGCAGGCTATCGAAATTAGGTGTATTTGAAGCGAGTAGGGCATCAGATCGAACACCATCCCACCCAATGAATAATATTTTTTTTACCGGTTCAACACCTTGTGGGCATTGCGTCCGAATTTCACGCTTGGGTTTGAATTTATCAACGCATCCAGGAAATGTTAGGACAACGAGTATTAGGACTGCAAGCGTAATGGGTCTATTCATTTGATCTCCAATTTATTCTAGCTAAGGTATAAAAATTCACATGAATACGGGGTCTAACGTTTGGCTGTAAATATTTCCGATAAAAACCGTCCTTTTCCTGTTGGAAATCCAAGATGCATCATCTTTGCAATAGTTACAGGAATGTCTATCATTTCAGCTTCTGTGCTTATTTCTTGATTTTTAGGAATATCTGGTCCTATAGCCAATAAGGATATATGCCGACATCCATCACACCCATCCCCATGGTTAACAAAGCCATTTTTGTGACCCTCCGTATGCCTCCCATGGTCATTCGTAATGAATAAGGTGGTCTTATCTTTAAGCGTTGGATTTGCTTGGATGGTATTCCAAATTTCAAGGGCATAGCCGTCCGTATACTTAATGTTCTCAAGATATTTTTTCCAATCGTTACCATGCCCATTTACATCGACACCCAATAAATTAACCAACATTAAATGCGGCGGGGCAGTGGACGATAAAGTTTCTTTCACTTTAGCCATCGTTTCTCGGTCAGGTCCATAACTCAATCCGTTACCATTAGGTCCACAATATGAATATGGTCGAAATTTGTTTTTCCAACGTGGATCATTCGTATTCGATAACACATTTAATTTTCCTTTACTGGCAATGATTTGCGCATCCGTATTTAAGGTGTGGCGTTCTTTAATGTAATATTGAAACAAGGATGGATTTCT
>JBJTWL010000212.1:0-4693 GCA_046081745.1 Flavobacteriales bacterium
CCTTACTTAATGGACAGGTGATTTACATTCCTACCATTGGTTTTAACGGTCAAGATTCAATCTATTATCAAGTTTGTGATTCTGCAGCACCGCTCGTTAATGCATGTTCTCAAGCATGGATTCATATTACCGTTTCACCATGTAATCTTAACCCTACGGCAGATTGTGACGGCGATGGGGTAATTAATTCAACGGAACTTACAGACAATACCGACCCAAATAATCCCTGCGATTATGTGGCTGCGAGCCAAACATTAACCTACGGTCCGGTGTGGGTTAATGCAGATTGCGATGGAGATGGATATACCAACGGTGTAGAATTCGGTATGGGATATGGCATAGACGACGATTGTTCCTTCCCATTCATTGCTCAAAATGCAACGGCAAATGTTGCATGGAATGCCTTGGATTGCGACGGTGATGGCGTAACCAATGGCGATGAAATTCAATCTGGAACATATGGAAACGATCCGTGCTCGTTATATGCAATAAGCATGACTTTAACGCCTTCGAATACTTGGTTAGCTGATGATTGTGATGGAGACGGTGTTACTAATGGAGATGAAATAACAGACAATACCAATCCTACTAACCCATGTTCATTGATACCCGCTAGCATTACATTATCTCAAGACACCTTATGGTTATTCTTAGATTGCGATGGTGATGGGGTACAAAACGCGGATGAGATAGAAGACAGTACCTATTATTTAGATGTATGTAATTATATTGCTAGCAGCATTACGATGCCTCAAACTTCGGTTTGGATGAACGAAGACTGTGACGGTGATGGGGTATTAAACTCTGCTGAACTTACGGACGGAACAAACCCGCAAAACGGATGTGAATTCTTAGCTTCTAGTCAAACAGTACCAACAAGTGATGCTTGGAATGGATGGGATTGTGACCTTGATGGTGTTACTAATAGTGCCGAAACAACCGATCAAACAAACATTAACGACCCATGTAGTTTTATTGAGGCGAGTATTACGCTCACGGTTTTAACCGGTTTTGAAAACGCTGATTGCGACAACGATGGGTTAATTAATAGCGTTGAGGGTTCATTAAATACAGAAATATTTAATCCAGATACCGACGGAGACGGCGTGAATGATGGCACTGAAGTAAACCAAGGAAGCGACCCATTAGACCCATGTGATCCATCTCCAACACAAACCTACTGTGTTTTCAATTTCCCAGAAGGTGTTTCTCCGAACGGTGATGGCAAAAACGACGCTTGGATCATTACTGGAGCAGATTACTTTGAAAACAACCACCTTCAAATCTTTAATCGATTTGGCACAGAAGTTTATCACAAAGATTACTACACCAATGAATTTGTTGGAAAAGCAAATGTTTCGACACTCGGAGGTGAACTTCTACCGGATGGTACTTATTTCTTTGTTTTTGATAAAAACAACGGAGAAGAAGCGGTAACAGGTTATTTATATATCAAGCATTAAGGTTTACAATACAGGAAAAGTTATGAAAAAAATTATCATACTCGCTGCATTATTCATTGGCAACTTGGTTAATGCGCAACAAGACCCTCAATTTACACAGTACTTTGATAACTTCTTGCACGTGAACCCCGCTTATGCAGGAAGTTCAGGCATGTTAAGTGCTAATGCCATTCACCGCCAACAATGGGTTGGTTTTAGTGGTGCTCCGCTATCAACTACATTGAGCCTACATACGCCATTGAATTATCGTTCAGTAGGCCTTGGACTCACTGCGGTGAACGATATTATCGGACCGATTAATCAAACCATGGTTTATGCTGATTTCTCTTACACGTTCAAACTTGGTAAAACCGCACGATTAGCCCTTGGATTGAAAGGTGGGGTAAACATGTTGAATGTTAAAACTAGTCAATACCAATATGTTCAAACGGAGGATCCCGCATTTGTAAATGTGGAAAATCAACTAAATCCCAATGTAGGTTTTGGTGTATACTATCATGATGAACATTTCTTCCTTGGGTTAAGCTCACCTCGTCTCATGGAAGGCGCTAGCAATTCCACAACATATCGAGAACAACGTCATTATTTTGGAATCGTTGGTGGTGTTTTTCCAGTCAGTGCGAAATGGAAACTACGTCCAAGTGTACAAGTTAAAGCCGCAATGGGTGCCCCGATGAGTTTGGATCTTTCCCTTGCTGGTATTTTCAATGATAAACTTTGGATTGGTGCCATGAATCGTTGGAACGCCGCAGCTGGTGGCTTTGTTCAATATCAAGTTTGTCGTCAATTCAGAATTGGTCTTGCCAGTGAGTACGGCTTGACGCCCATCAGAAATTATAACAATGGAACATTTGAAGTGTTAATGTCTTACGACTTCAATTATAAGAAAACTGACGTTAAATCCCCTAGATACTTTTAAGCTTAGTAATCATGGTAAAACAACTTATATTTTTATGCACTATTTCCTTAGCTAGCGTTTCGTTCGCTCAAGGAAACAATCCATATTTCTCGATCACCTCAGCTAAGTTTAATACATCTGATGCAGAAATCGGCGTTTATAAAAATTCAGGCAATAACGCCTTAATCCTTGTTTCAAGTAAGGAATGGGGAATCGTTAAACGCGTTGATGCCAACGAACAACATTTCTTCAACTACTTCACCGTAGATGAGAAATCCAACAAGGTTGGTAGATTCCAAAAAAAATCAAACAGCAAGTTTAACGAGGGTCCACTTAGCTTCACGCCCGATGGAAAACGCGTATTTTTTACGAGAAATTCAACAAAGAAAAATGCGTCAACCCAAAAGAGAGAACTTATGTTGTTTACGGCAGAAGTAAACGCAAAAGGCAAATGGAGTAATATCTCAACATGTAACGTTAATAACAACGCCTACTCTGTTGGTCATCCTGCAGTTTCAAAAGAAGGAGATTACATCGTTTTTGCATCTGAGGCACCAGGAGGACAAGGAGGAACAGACCTTTATGTTGCAACGTTAGATGCGAATGGCTTTATCGGAGAACCGATGAATTTGGGCCCAAAAGTTAATACCAAGGGCAACGAGTTTTTCCCATGGTTTAGTCCAGAAGGTCAGCTATTTTTCTCTTCCAATGGATTAAAAGGCCTTGGCGGTTATGATTTATTTGTAACCGAACTTAAAAATGGAAAAGATGTATTTAATCCGATGAATCTAGAAGCGCCTATTAACAGTGCTTCTGATGATATTGCGATCGTATATCATGCCGATATGAAAGGGTATGTTAGTTCCAATCGCGATAACAACAACGATAACATCTACAGCTTCACTCAATTGCGTCCTATCGTTTTCAAAGTAATCATGTCTGGAATTGTTACAGACTTAAATACCAACGACACGCTTAAACAAGCAACACTTAACATCAAAAATCAGAAGGGTGATGTGGTCGCTACGCTAATCACGGATGAAAAAGGTTCATACAACGTTAACCTGGAGCCAGATCAAACCTATACGGTTGAGGTACAGAAAGAAAATCACAAAAACGAACAGTTTAACTTAAATACCGATTTTAATACGCCCAAGGTTAAACAGAATGTAGCCCTAGAAAACCGACCAAATGTTACCTACACAGGGATAGTTACGGATACCAAAACAAAAGAGGTGCTTCAAGATGTGAAAGTAACGTTGAAAGATCTTCAAAGCGGAAAAGAAATACTTGTAGTAAATTCAGATATAAATGGTGGCTTTTCAAAAGCGTTCCAGGACCTTAAATATGGGGAAGCTCAACGTTTTGAAGTGAAATTAGAAAAGAAAGATTACGCTACTAAAATCATTGATTTCAATTACAGTCCAACAGCAACTGGTTCGGTGAGCATCAACGACCTCATTGATTTGAGTATTGGAAAAGTTGAAGTTGGTGTGGACCTATCCAAATTAATGCAACTTGGAGATATCTATTTTGATTACGGTAAATTCGATATTCGCGAAGATGCATCAGTTCAATTAGAGAAAATTGTTAGCATCATGAATGAATATCCTGCCATGGTGATTGAGCTTGGTTCACATACCGATTGTCGTGGAGCCAAGGATGCCAATAAAAAATTATCCGATAATCGCGCTAAGGCCTCTGCTGACTATATCCGAAGTCGAATTTCAAATCCAACACGTATTTCAGGCATTGGATACGGCGAAGCCAAATTAAAAGTTAACTGTCCATGTGAAGGAAAGGTGGTATCTCCTTGTCCCGAAGAAGAACATGCGAAAAACAGAAGAACTGAATTTATCGTGAAAAAAGTAAAATAAGCACGTAACACGCAGATTTAAAAGCACCTCTCGAGGTGCTTTTTTTGTATCCATAGTAACAAGAATGTAGCAGATTATGTACCTTTAACCATGCGCTTTTTCATTCCTTTGCTGTGTTTATTGTGTTACTCTTGCACCAAAGAGATTAAAATCGATATTCCAGCCGAAGAAGCGAAGGTAGTCGTAGATGCACGAATAGAAACCCATGGTGCGCCCATTGTACTGTTGATGCAATCGCAGTATTTATATAATCCAACTGATCTTGCCTCCTATTTCTCATCAAATATTACTACCGCTACGGTTTCAGTTAAGGAAGGGAATACCTCCTTTCCGTTGTCGTTATTTTCACCCAGTGAACTACCGCTTGCAAGCCAAATCACCCTGGCAGAAATGCTCAACCTAGAATTAAATGCGCTTTCGTTCTTTCCCATAAAAGTATACTCAACATTAGATCC
>JBJTWL010000213.1:0-2743 GCA_046081745.1 Flavobacteriales bacterium
CAAAAAATTTTGTTCAATTTGAGCATATATAGCTTCGAGTGGGGTAGAAGTAGCCAAGGAAAAGTCTAAGTAGACTTGAGTAATATCCGTGGTTGTATCGTCCGTTTCAAACAGCAAACGGTTTAATGGGATTTGATGGAGCAGCGGTTGCATGTGTGGGTTCTGTATACTGGATGGACCCAAACTAAAAATAACCTTGGTTTGCAATAGGCGCGGAAATTGTTTGGGTGAATTAAACCCATGAATAATCCAAGGTGTTTGCTGCGATTTAACGAGCGAATAAAATTCGTCCCATGCACGGACCAGGTGAAAGATGACCGGTTTTTGCAGTTCATGCGCAAAGGCGAGTTGGGATAATAGCATTTCAAGTTGGATTTCTATGGAAGGTCCTTGCAATCGATCCAATCCGACTTCTCCCAGCGCTCGGCAATTTTCATGGTGTATTGCAGGGATTATGTCCTCAATGGTTTTTACATCGGTCTCCCAAGGATGCACACCCACTGAGAATAAGCTTTCGGTATAATTGCCATCGCTTTGGAATATTCCTACCTGATTATCGGGAATTTTATGGGTGTGTGCGTTATAGCTTTTCATTTCACTTCAAAATTAAGTGGGAATTAAGAAATATCGCTTAGTCACGTGTTTTTTTGTATATTCGGCAGCTATAAACTTTAAAACTAAGCTATGAGTAACGCTGACAAAAAGAATGAAATTCAAATGCTTTTCGGACATCCGAAAGGCCTATGGTTTATGTTTGGAACCGAGATGTGGGAACGCTTTGGGTACTACTTGATGCTCGGAATCTTCTCGCTTTACATGCTTGACGGTTGGAATAATGGCGGAATGGGCTTTGATGGTCAATTGAAATCCGATATTTATGGCACCTACCTTGGCTTGGTGTATCTAACACCGTTTATTGGTGGTTTACTTGCTGACCGCTTATTAGGGTACAGAAGGTCTATCATCATTGGTGGATTAATGATGGCCGCCGGATATTTTATGTTAGCGATGCATACCATTCCAAGTTTTTATATAGCCCTTCTTTTGATTATTCTTGGTAATGGGTTTTTTAAACCGAACATCTCAACGCTCGTTGGAAATTTATACAGCGAGGAATCGCTTAAAGATAAAAAGGATGCAGGATTTAATATCTTCTACATGGGAATTAACATTGGTGCCTTCGTTTGTAACTTCGTTGCAGCCTTCATGCGAATTAATTACGGATGGGGTCATGCCTTCGCAGCTGCGGGTGTAGGTATGTTGTTAGGAGTAGTTATTTTCTCCATTGGTAACAAGCACATTAAAAATTACGACGTAGTAAAACCCTTACAAGAAGGGGACATGTCAACCTTGAAAATCTTAGGGT
The DNA here is from genome assembly GCA_046081745.1 of Flavobacteriales bacterium. Taxonomy (GTDB): domain Bacteria; phylum Bacteroidota; class Bacteroidia; order Flavobacteriales_D; family Crocinitomicaceae; genus UBA952. The sequence goes on from JBJTWL010000213.1 coordinate 1,367, forward strand.
TAACGGTACTTCCAATGTTCGTTTTCGGAATCATTGGATATTTGATTCCAGGGAATTTATTAGGAACAGATACCAATGATGCTTTTATTATTGGTTGTTTACCAGTCATTGGGTTCTTTATTTACCTTGCCTTTAAATCAGAGGCCAAAGAAAGTCGAGCGATTAAAGCCTTGTTAGCAGTATTTACCTGTGTGATTTTATTTTTCGCGATATTTCATCAAAATGGAGATGCACTCACCGTATGGGCGGAGGATTATACCGATCGTGAAATGCCTTCAAGCATAACCGGTGCTGCCGATGCTGCAGGAATGGCTCAGTTGGTTGAAAACAGTCCGATGATAACAGATTCTGCAACGTATGCCGCATCAATGAGCTTCTTGAATGTGACTCAATCTGCACTTCCCAAAGAAACGAAGGATGATTTTAAGAACTTAAAAGAATGCGCCGAAAAAATTGAGCGGATTGACAAATCATACAAGTATTTCTCGAATTTATCTGAATCAGATATCCCTGCCTTAAAAGCAAATAAGGTAGAAACGGCAATAGCTGCAGCAATTAAGGGTGATTCGATCTTACAGGATGCTGAAAAGTTAATGCTAATGCGCTTAGCAGAAACCCCAAGCCAGCAACTTCCAAGCGCACTTAGCGATAAGAAATCAATTGCTGTTCTTGCTGTTGAAACGGCCAAGCAAATAAAGGATTCAGAGGCGGCGCTTGCTAAAACGAAGGATGCGGATGAACAAAAAGCGTTGCAAGGGGAGCTTTCATCGTTAAATTCGGCGCTTCACGTGTTTAATTACTTACAAAAGAATGAACTAATTCAAAAATCCAGTACGGATGCTCCCAATTTGAAATTGTACTCAACAGAGCTTTATCAGTCCATTAACCCATTTTGGGTGGTTATATTGACGCCAGTGATGGTTGGAATTTGGGGCTTTTTCCGAAGAAAGAAAAAAGAACCGAGCACACCGGCTAAAATTGCAATCGGTTTAGTGATAACTGCCTTATCTGCGCTTGTCATGGTGGGCGCTGTATTTGCAACCAACGGGTTAAGTGCAAAGGCGGGTTCAATGTGGTTGTTGGCTTCATATGGAGTGATCACCATTGGAGAACTGTGTTTATCACCGATGGGATTGTCCTTGGTGTCTAAATTAAGTCCTCCTCGAATAACCGCATTAATGATGGGGGGATATTTCCTAGCTATTTCTGTTGGAAACAAAATGTCTGGAATGCTTTCTAGCCTCTGGGAAGGATTTGATGCCAACAGTAAGCAGAACTTCTTTTATCTGAATTTTGCCTTGGTATTAGGAGCAGCCTTATTATTGTTTTTGATGTTGCGTTGGCTGAACCGCGTAATGAAAGAAAATAACGTTTTAT
>JBJTWL010000214.1:0-3041 GCA_046081745.1 Flavobacteriales bacterium
GTAATCGTTGGGGTCGCCGGTGCTCAAAGCTCGCGTTGCTATTACGGTTCGCACCCCACCCGCGACTTGATCCGAAGTAATCGTCCAATTTTGTTGCACATCCGTTGCCGGAGCGCTGTAACCGGTGAGATTTGCATCAAAGGCCGTTAATGCCCCTGCACTGTGCACCCCAACCACATCGGTACCTGCAGCCATCGAAGACGCGTTGAACCCGACCGCGAACCACCTTGTAGAAGGCCCTGTCAAGGTAAGCGAAACGTTGGTACTGATATCCAATTTAACGGTCATGGCTAAACCCGCTGTGCTTGATAATGTCACAGTTCCTGTGGTGTAAGTTTGAGCATAGGCAGTTAGGGAAACAACCAACAACAGAAGTAAACTAATTTTTTTCATGCGCTGTAAAGATAGTGGTTAGACGTTCATCTTGGTAGAACAAGAGTAATTCTTGAATGCTCCGACCTTTCTGGTCCAATATCGTAAGGTTGGGATTTTTTGAGAGCAAGCGTTCTACTATTTCGTAGCGCTTGAGGCTCATGGCCATGTGTAATGGGGTGCCAAATTGTGAAAACTGACAAGTATCGTCGGGAGAAACTCCTTGATCCAAAATAAAGGAAAGCATTTCCAAATTGTTTTTAAAAATGATTCCGTAGATGGCCGAACCTTCTGCCGCGCAATACCTGATATCTGCACCGCGCTGAGCCAATACTTTTGCCACCTCATTATTTCCGCGGTAGCATGCCAAAATAAAGGGCGTGATCCCACGATCCGACAAGCGGTTTACTGAAGATGAGTCCTTATCTAACAAAGCCTGCATGGACTCAACCGTTCCTGTTCGAGCCAGGTCATGAACTGTTTGAGCGAAAAAAATCCCAATGAAAAAAATACTACAGGAAAGTAAAAATAATTTATGTCTCATTTTAAATTAACTAATAACTCAGCGTTAATGTTCATGTCAGTTCACCAAATGGAAAAATACATGGCCTTCTTTTTCTTCTCCCCCTAATCCGATCAAGCGATACTTCATGAAATAAACCCCCTCCTTGGCGATTTCCCCATTGGGAAGCAATCCATCCCACAATTGATTTACATGGTTTAATTCGAGCATCAAATCACCCCAACGATTAACAATAATGGCTTCTTGACTAAGTACATTTTCAGAGAAAATCCCATATTGATCATTTACTCCATCACCATTTGGCGAAAACACATTGGGAATCGTATACACGATACTGCCGCACGGAATTTCTACAAGGTTAGATGTTGCACTCGCTGTACAGGCATTATCGTCGCTCACCACAAGTTGTATCGAAGATGTGGTATTAACACTTGCCCAGATGCTTTGACTGGTCTCTCCACTACTCCACACATAGCTGTACGGCGGTGTTCCACCCACGGCGACCGCATTAATATTCACAGAATCCCCGGCACACAAAGAAATAGATTGCGGCACGCTTACTGACATTGGTGTCGGTTCATTGATGGTGACGGTAAGAGAATTCTCACACCCAGTAGCATCTATAGCCGTTATGGTATATTGACCGGCACTCAATGAGTTGAATGTACCTGAATTCTGTACAGCCCCATTATTCAGTTGAAATTGATAGGGAGGCGTTGACCCTCCTGCACTGGCAATAATACTTCCTGTTGTTCCCCCGGCACATGCTACATCCGTTAGCACCGGATTATTCAAGATTGGTCCTCCTAAACTTGGAACCGTATAAGTTGCGCTGGTGCTGCATCCCGTGGCCTGATCAGTGACCACCACGGAATATAATCCACCCGCCAAATTTTGGATATATGCCCCGGCCCCAACATTTGGGTTCCACGCATAGGTATAATTTCCAGAGCCGCCCGTAACGGTAACCTCAATGGATCCGGTTGCACTTCCACATTGCGTACCTGTTATGTTTGGCGCATTTACCAGAATTTGGTTTGGTTGAGTAATCGTTAATGTGGTATCCCCGGTACAATTCATAGCATCGGTAGCGGTAATGGTATACGTTCCTGCCGCTAAATTGGATTGAGATGCCCCCGTAAGATTTCCGGGAATCCAAGTATAGGTATATGGTGCGGTTCCGCCCGAAGCGGAAGCAATTGCTTCGCCATCACTTTGCCCAAAACACGTTACATTAGAAATTCCTGTCAAGGAAACCGTAATCGGTGGACATGGGTTCGGATTACAAGGCAATACATTTGCAAGGGTTAATACTTGCACCGTCCCCGCGGCATCCGTTACTTGAACTTGAGCTACTCCAGCAGGCGGTGTTGCATTCGCTCCCGTGGCAAAATTGATCCACTGCGCTGGAGTATTGCAAGAAGTAACAGGAAATACACCGTTCAAGCATTGACCAAAGAACCACGTATATCCACACGTCGTGCATTCGGTTTGGTTGGTGATTGGAGTACTTTGGGCGGCCTGGTAATATGACCAATTATAGGGAGCCACACCTCCTGAAACCGAAACCGAACCATTCGGCTCTATGCAGGCCGTAAGCCCTTGACAAGGACTTACAACAATGGTAATGGATTCGGAACCGCACGCCAAGGTGTAGGTAATGGTTTGGTTGCCCACTCCGGCATTGGCAGGGGTAAACACTCCAGCAGCAGAAACACCTGGACCGCTCCACGTTCCACCTGGGGTGGCCGCAGTTAACTGGAATGGTGCATCGGTGATGCACACGTTTTGCACAGGGCAAATTGAGGCGTCGCAACAGCTCGTGGCCAAAGGTGCACATGCGGCGGCGGCAAAGGTTTGCACATAACCCGTTCGCACATTGCTCGAGGACGTTCCGGTACTTCCCACTGCGACGATATCTCCTCCGTTCAGGACATGCACGTCGTACACTTTAAAATTCGTGGGATAGGTTGCCAGTTGCACAAGGTTGGCATCGTATTTCACGACTCCCGTGGAGGAACCTACATACACGTTGCCGCAGTTATCGAGGTCCAATCCGCTGTTGGCTACGGAAAAATCCCCTAGGGCTGAAACATTGGCCCCGCCGGGAATAGGACTGGTGGTTACAATGGCACCGGTCTGTAAA
>JBJTWL010000215.1:0-2563 GCA_046081745.1 Flavobacteriales bacterium
GTTAGGCGGCGGACTTTGTGTTTACGTAGGTAAAACATATAGCTGGAATATTGCCTTTTTATTGTCTGGTGTTTTTATGGCCATAGGCTTAGTGAATTTTATGTTAACCAGAAAGTTTTTAGGTCCGATTGGAATCTCACCCGCCTCAGACTCGCCTGAAAAAGATCTAAGAAATCGATGGTTTGTTTATGCCGGTACGCTCGCTGTGTTGCCATTGATTTATATCATGATTCGGAAAACTGAATATACGGACTTGTTCATGTATATCATTGGACCTGTTACCTTGCTTTATGTAATTTATGAGATGACTAAATTGGATAAGCCCCAAATTAAGAAAATGGTTGCTGCGATTATTTTCATTTTGTTGTCCATAATTTTTTGGTCGTTTTTTGAACAAAGTGGCGGTTCCTTGAGTCTCTTTGCGCGCGATTTAGTTGCCAGTAACATGATGGGAGTAAACATTGATTCAAATGTGGTTAATAATTCAGCCAATTCGTTTTTTGTGATTTGTTTCAGTGCGCTCATCGGAATGATGTGGGTATGGTTGAATAAACGAAAATTAGAGCCTAATTACTTCGCTAAGTTCGGTTTGGCTTTTCTGTTCCTAAGCCTATCCTTTTATCTCTTTTATGTTATGCGATTTTGGCTGAATAGTGATGGCCTTGCTTCATTGGGTCTATTTACCTTTGCATATTTAGTGATTTCCATTGGTGAACTATTTTTGTCACCTATTGGACTTTCCCTAATGACCAAATTATCCCCGAAACACCTTTGGGGAATCATGATGGGAATGTGGTTTTTAGCTTCCGCCTACGGACAGTATGTTGCAGGAATTCTGGGTGCGGGTATGTCTAATCCCGATGAAAAGGCCCCGCTGAGTGAACGGTTAGATGGCTACACCAATGGGTATTTACAGCTAAGCATCTATGCATTAATCACAGGGGTTGTAATCATTCTGGTAGCGCGATGGTTAAACCGATTGATGCAGGAGGATTCGAAATAAAAACGATTTGGACTAAACCTTAGATTTTATACTTTTTGAAAAATGCTTCCCAGTTCCAAAGGAAAGGTGCGATTAACTCATCGATACGCTTTAAGAAAACCGGATTTGGTGTATTCATGCGCTTGAAGTAATCGTCTTGAAATTCATTTAAGCCATATTTATGAAACACCGACTTTGACATCGCATAAAGCGTAGTTTTAGATGGAATGTTCACTCGCTTCATGTATGACTTATAGTCTTGGATTAATTGTCGCATTTCCAGTTCCTCTATTTTATAGACACTGGCGAGTTTATCGTACACTAAATTAATTACCCGCGTCCCTGCTTGTCCGTCGAATAGCCGTTCCATTTCAATGATATTTCCTGTAATTACAATCAGGGCGAATTCATTAACATTCTTGGGGTCTATGGAAGGAGAGCCTATGAAGCATGGATCTTCGTTGATGGCACCAACAACCAACTCAAACCCGCGATCAATGACATCAAATATCCCGTTGATGAAAATATTTGAAACTTGATCTTCACTTAACTTTTTCTTTAAAATACTGGAAAACATAGTTTAACTTAGTATTTGAGGTTAAACACAAAAATAAGGAAGGTTTGTAGATTATTTTTTTCTATGTTTTTATCTTATTAACTGAGTTTTCAACACCATTCCGATGTATTTTTGTGCAAAATAAATTCAATGAAAGCGATAATTAAAACGTCAAAAGGAAACATGGTAGCGGAGCTATATGAATCCGATGCGCCCAATACGGTGGCCAATTTCAAAAAGTTAGCAGATGAAGGATATTATAACAACCTTTCGTGGCATCGAGTGATTTCGGATTTTGTAATTCAAGGGGGATGCCCAAATTCTCGCCCAGGAGCAACTGGAATGCCGGGAACGGGTGGGCCTGGTTATCAAATTGATTGTGAACTTGATGGTGAATTACAATATCATGACCGAGGTGTATTATCTATGGCACATGCTGGAAGAAATACAGGAGGATCTCAGTTCTTTGTATGCCATTCAAGAAATAACACGGCACATTTAGATAGAAATCATACGTGCTTTGGCAAAGTAACTGAAGGCTTAGATGTATTAGATGATATTCGTCAAGGCGACGAAATTATCGGAATTGAAATTCAAGCGTAATAACGGGTTAGAAGCGGCCGAATTGACCAATGATCAGTTCGGCTAATTCTTCACCGATTCGGTCTTGCGCTTCATTAGTGGCTGCACCAATGTGTGGCGTACAAGCGATATTGGGATGACTAATTAATCGTTGGTCTGGATTAGGTTCGTTGTTAAATACGTCTAACGCTGCTGAAGCAACCGTTCCATTGGCTAAGGCATCCAACAAGGCTTGTTCATCAATTACTCCACCACGGGCAGCGTTAACAATGCGTATTCCTTTTTTCATAGCATTGAATTCCGCAGTTCCAATCACAGGTTCACCATTTTCTTGTTTAGGTACGTGAATCGATAAATAATCAAGTTTTCCAAGCGTTTCAGGACAAAGTGTTTCACTTTGCAAATTAAAAGTAACCTGCTTATCTAATCCGATAATAACAGGG
>JBJTWL010000216.1:0-12884 GCA_046081745.1 Flavobacteriales bacterium
AGGTCACCTTGGATTTAATGAGATCCATCAAAAAGGTATTTGACCCAAAAGGTATATTGAATCCTGGGAAGATTTTTTAACCTTCCCCTTTAATCCACGGCAGATGTCTTGCGTACAACAAAACAAATACAAGCGAAATACAAAGATTAACAATTAAAATCACTGAGGGTATTAAGCGAGGTGAAATGAAGAAATAGATACTTCCGCTAGCCAACAAATTATAGATGATATACCCGTGAAATCCAAGTTGATTTCGTTTAAATATTAAATATGCAGCGGCAGCACCAAGCAGAGCAATGAATATACTAACGATATTAATTTCATAAAAATAACCATTAAGGGCCTCGGTCATCGGCTGAATTCGTTCAAGCAAATCAACCAAAGAATCAAGTCCAAGCTCCTTCAATTCAACGATTAATTTGGCCATCTCAAGACGTTCCATTTTCAAATCTGCTGCTGATGGTTTAAAAAACAAAAGGGTTAGCAAGCCAAAAAAAATAGAAGATCCTGTATTTATAAAAGTCAAGACAAGAAGGATTGTCAGGTTTTTTGGGCGTTGTGCAGTTCCGGGTGTTGCCATTAATTACCTAATTTATTGTTGTTAAGCTCTGTATCTTCTGGCGTGATCAGTTTTAACTCGGTGCGGCGATTCATTTGATGATCATCTACCGAACACCAAACACCATTTTTACATTTATTCAACAACATAGTTTCCCCATATCCTTTGGCGGTTATTAGCTTCTTGCTAATTCCTTGAGCCACGATATAGTCCACACAGCTTTGGGCTCGCTGCCTGGATAACTTCATGTTATATTTATCCGAACCTCTTGAATCTGTATGAGAAGAAAGCTCTACCTTCAAGTCTGGATGCGACTGCATGTATTTCACTAGCTTGTCAAGTTCAACCTTTCCTTCAGGGCGCAAGAAATACTTATCGAAATTATAAAGTATAAGATCTAAACGAATATATTCGCTGTCTTGCTTATCTAATAAGGTCACTAAATAATTCACCGTATCCACACAGTTTCCGGTAATTGAAGCAGGAATAGCAATAGTAGCATCTTCGTGATTAATGAGGTTCGCAACAATAGAATCAATCCGCTCTGCACCTTCATTTTTCCATGAATATGTTCCGTTCATACTGGTATTCATTTTTTGTACCGTTCCATTGTGTTTGTAAATATTTAAACGAACATCACTTAATGGTTGCTTGTTTTGGTCAACCACTTTCACACTTGACGTATATTGTTTAAAATAGGAATTTAAAGAAACCACATCACTTATTGGCAGGGTTGCTTTAAATGAAGCTGAATCAGCTGTCATATTCTTATCCCCCAAAAACCAAATCTTATATTCATGGTTTTTACGAAGATTTAACGCTTCCGTTTTCCCGTTCTTATCTGTTTTCAATTCAACCAATTCCTGATTTTTTAGATCCTTAATTTTAATCGATTGATTTTTCAATACCTTTCCTTTGCAATCTTTCAATTCAACCATTAAATCTGCTTTAAATACAGGTTTGTTAAAGGCGTAAATACGATCTTTGAATTGTTCTCTATTCGTTGAAAAGTACCCTTTACCTGTTTCCTCATCGACATAATACGCAAAGTCATCGGCGTTAGAGTTGAGCGGTGCCCCGATGTGCTCAGGATTACTCCCATCTAATTCCGACATGAAAATATCGAGTCCTCCGATACTATTCCAGCCATAAGAACTAAAGTAAAGGATACCCCAATTGGAAATAAATGGAAATAGTTCATCTTCCGTAGTATTCACCGTTGGACCAAGATTAACCGGTTCTGACCATTCATCATTTTCGGCATCGAACGTTGTTTTCCAAAGATCCGCACTGTAAATAGTATCCTTTCCAACAATGGCTTTAATCATGCTTCCAGGTCGGTTCGAAACAAAATAAACCGTACCCTTATTATCCATAGTTGCGTGTCCTGTAGAGTACTGAATTGAATTAAACGGAAATTCAAACTCAGTATATACAGAACCATCTACTTTAAAAATACGTTGCTTTAGGCGAGCATACTTCATTTTCCCTTCGATATCTTTTTCCTCAAAATTCGACGTAATAAACATTAAATCTTTTGCAGGACTAAAAGAAACAGGACCATCATGACCTTTCGTATGATCGATTTCTCTCCAGCGATTCTTATATAAAAAATTAGTCCAAAAAGGTTTTTGATAAAATTTAAAGGTTTGCAGAGCCTTGGTTGAATCATACCAAGCTATGTCGGTATAAAACTGTCCCGTTCTTGGATATTGTTTATTGGCGGCCTTATTATTGTATTCATTCGTTACAAAAAGAATCCCGCCTTTTTCGTACGGGAATGCACCGAACTCCTCACCTTTTGAACCTTTTTTATAAATACGAACGGCATAATCAGATTGATTCGAAATGTGTTGGTTGAAATCGCGTAATCCATTTTTACGTGCCAACAACTTCTCATCTTCACCAAACTTCGCAAGCGCAGAATCCAATACCCCTTCAATTCGTTTGCTTTGCCCCATGTAAGCCAAGGCATTCATGAAGTATATCCAATCAGAGGCTAAGGATTGTCCTTTAGCCGTGAGTTTGGAAGACCAATTCATGGCTGAACGATAGTTTTCAGACATATAGGCCGCCTCTACGGTGTTACGTAATATGCTCCAATCAGGCTTGCTTGACTTCATCGTTTTTTCAGACAATTCTTCCCAAACAGGCAGTGCTTCTGAATATCGAAACTGTTTCGAAAGGTCCGACGCGTATTTAATTTTATATTCTTGTGCTTGAAAACTCCAAAAGAATAAGCACGCGGTAATTGTAATTAGTTGTTTCATCTTAAAAATATCTTGGACTCAGTACTGCATTGTTTTTACCATTCAAATCAAATGAAATCATGATTTCATGTGTGCCCCATTGATTCAGCATTTTACCATTCAATGGGAAATCGAACGAATAACCTGCTGAACAAAAATCTTTGATTTGATATGCGAAATTCACCCCTGCGCAATCGGTAGTTCGATAAAGCCCACCTATCCAAAAGCGGTTAAATAAATGTGCTGAAAAGTTTAAATCAGCGATCACAGGTCCACCACCTGTATATTTAATGAGCACGGAAGGTTTAAGATCCAATACCGAATTCACCTTGTAAACATACCCTCCGGTTGCATATAAATGTCGTTGTAAATAGGCATTGCCCGTGTTGTTATCTACATTTCTTTTTATCAATCTCGGGATTGATAAACCGGCATAAAAATTATGGGCATAAAGATATGCTCCGAAACCAAAATTTGCCTTGGTTTGACGGAATGAATTCGTATAATTTGGATCCGTTGGGTCAGTGACAATCAAATTGGAAAAATCATAGCCATACTGCTGTATTCCTCCAGATAAACCCAATGACAACTTTAGATCATCGTTATTCAATTGCATGTGATAGGCAAAATTTGCCATCGCACTAAATCCCGATCGAGATCCAATTTTATCATAGGCGATATTAGCCCCTACGCCAATGTCTTGACGTAGAACTGGAGCGTGAACCGAAAGGAATTGACTATTAGGAGCGCCATCCCAGCCAACCCATTGAGCGCGTGTAACGCCCGTAATATTTAATGTCCCTCTACTCCCAGCATAGCCCGGATTAAATTGTAATGGGTTGAAAAAATACATTGATGTTTGCGCATCTTGTTGAGCGAAAATACTTGTTCCAACAAGTAAAATCAGCGAAATTAGGGCAATTCTTTTCATGCTTATGGTTGGATTTCAATATATCCTTGGTAAGGATCTTGTGATTTTTTATTGGTGTCTACTACGTAGAAATAGGTTGCTGCAGGTAGTGGATTCGGATTAGTACCTTTTAAATGGCCATTCCAATCATTGTTATATGGTTCGGCTTCATACACCACACTTCCCCATCTGTTGTATACCGTGACCTTTATTTTAGGATATTGAGCCGTATTCTGTATAATCCATAGTTCATTTTGATTATCACCGTTTGGAGAAAGGAATTGAGGGATGACAACCGGAATTAACGGGGTACAACCCAAATCCAGGGAAAGTGATTGTTGACAACCATTTCCATCGGTTGCAGTAACCGTATAGGTTCCAGCATCGATATTATTAGCGGTAGGGCCATTGTTCCCTGACGACCATGAGTATCCGAAGGTCCCTACCCCTCCTGAAGCTAACACAGATAAACTTCCATTCGCTTCACCACATTCAGAACCTGTAGAATCAATTTGAGCAATGTTAATAGGTGCTGGTTGACTTACCAATACCGTTGTATCGTCCTCACAACCATCTTCATTCGAAACGGTTACCGTATATGAACCAATGGATAAGCCAGATACAGATGCTGAATTATTTTGAGACGGAGTCCATGCATAATCTAAGTTACTTCCGTTTCCATTGTCAGTATTAATCGCGATAGCTCCGTTTGAGCCGTTAAAACAACTTGCATCGGTTACTACTACTGAAGTAATATTTATTAATGTTGGAGGCTCAATTGTTACGTTGTAGCTTGATGAGCACCCATTCACATTATCATTCAAAATCACCGTATATTGTCCAGGTTGATTGATTACTGGACTGAATGTATTTCCTCCAGAAACAATTCCGGGTCCAGACCAAGATGCGGTTGAATTGGCAGGATTTACCACCCCATTAATTACACCGATTCCTGTGATACAATCCAAGCCATTTTGTGGCGTTGTTGTATAATCGAAATCCGGTGCTGAAAGAATATTGATTAAAAATTGATCTTCCACTCCCGGACAATTTCCTAATTGCACATCAACATCAATGGTCCCTGTAATTGTATTTCCGGAAGTATTGGCTGCCGCATTGAAGGTAGGAACATTACCAGATCCTGAAGCGCCTAGACCAATATTCGTATTGTTATTAGTCCAAGAAATCGTAGCTCCTGGAGGCGTTGAAATATAATCTGCAGGATTGATTGGAGTTCCCGGACATACCGTAAAATCCACATTGGTATTAATCACTAGCTGAGGCTGAACAGCTACAGTTACAATCGCTGTGTCTCCGGGACAAGCTGCATTTTGTACGGTGACAAAATATTGAACCGAATCAATGGTTGTCCCTGAATTATTAAGCGTCTGTGCTATGTTACTTCCGGTACCGTTGGAAGCACCGGTTATCGTATTTGGATAAACAGCCGTCCATTGGAATTGAACATTATCTAGGTTACTTGTAATGTCAATATCAGTAGTTTCGCCATTACACAATTCGTAAAATAATGGGTCAACATTGGCATTGGCTTGTGGATTTACCGTAATAACATGCACATCTGCAGAATCATTGGAACATTCTACCGTAGCTTCAATCTGAATTATTCCAGTTTCACTCGTATTGTTTTGAGGTAACAACGCAGAAAAAACAACCGGAGTAACACCACTGCCCGACAGCACGGTAATGTTGCTAATGTTAGTTGTGTCCGTGATGTCCCAATAAATCCAATAATTGGGTTGATCTGAAGTCATCGTGAATTGAACCGAGGAATCGCCACTACACACCGTTTGATCATACAACGAAAACATGAGATGCGCTTCTGGTTTGATAACTATTGAATCAATATGAAAATCATCCCCGCAAAAATTCCCAGTTGTCATCGAAATGTAATAGGTTCCAGGCTGACTAAACAGTACTTCTACATCATCGGTACCATTCGTCCATTGTGTATAATCGTAGCTTGCCCCAGTAAATCCGTTACTCGAACCAAGCGTACCGCTATTGATGGTATATGTATTAGGCGTGATAGTCCAATAAAAACCATACGTAGTATCACAACCTGCTTGGTTTACCGTTTCTCCACCATCAGATTCATTACTAAATGTTACAGGTTCCAACACACAAATGGGCGACTGAGGAGTGTAACTAAAATCTGCAGTTGTACCCGTTGAAATGGTAATTGGCCCCACAGTAACCACCGTAGGTAATCCGTTGTTTGAACAAATATTTTGTGCTACAACTGTTGCCGAATAGGCGTTCTCAATTGGAGGGAACCCCGGAGCGAACACGTAGTCTACTCCACATGAAGAAGTATTAAATATGTGGTTAATGGTTGTGTCGTTTGACGTAGTAAATACTTGAGATGGTGACCCATCTGAGAATGATACGGTGTAGGTAATAGGCACATCATTCGATAATATATCGATTGAATACGGGGAAGGCAAACACGTATTCGATCCAATTCCAGCCACCGTAACCAACGGAGCATTTCCGTTGAATACCGTATAAGAAGCGGAATTCGTACATCCGTTTTGAGTAACCGTATGCACCAATGTGAATTGTCCTAATGGATAATTATGAGAGATCTGAGACCCCGTCATGCTGAAATTCGTTGAAGTAGAACCGTCTCCCCAAGAAAAAGTCTGGGAAACCGCGTTATTAAACTGTGAATTGAAGGTAAAAATCGCCGAATCGATGGATCCACAATTTTTAAAAATGGTTTGGCCATTTTGTGTGGTAGTTCCGAATCCACCACCTGTTGAAGCTAATGTGAGTGAAGCATTTGGCAGTGCATTCACATCAATTGTTCTGGAAAAATTACTTGGCGCAGTTCCATTGTTATTATTGACCGTAAGCGTGACCGTAGTTGTTGGGGCCGTGGCGGTATTATAGGTCACAGTATGAGGACCTGCACCAACTGCCGTTGCCGGTGTGGCACCTAACCCAAAATTCCATGAATAGCTTGATCCTACTATGGTAGATGTTGAGGTGTTAGCAAAGGTTATGGTGCTCCCTTGACAAATCGTAATAGTACCACCAACTGCTGCCGGAACAGAACTAAAACTGGCGCTTGGAGCTTGTCCAAAGGTTACAAGGCTAATAATAAATCCTGTAACTAAAAAAACGTTTTTAAGCATTGGGTCTGTATAGATATTAAAGACCAAAGATAAACAAAACAATGGAAGATAAGAAATTCAAGGAATTAAAGAAACGATAACCAATCCACATTTTTTTTCAAATGTGAAAGGGTGATTTCTTCTGCGGATCCTGGTGGCGGTGAATAATTGTATTTCCAGGCTGCTACTGGCGGCATGCTCAACAAAATGGACTCGGTTCTACCGTTGGAAACAATTCCGAATTTCGTCCCCCGATCAAACAATAAATTATATTCCACATAACGAGACCTACGTAGAGCTTGCCAATCCTTCTGCATTGTCGTCGCTTCGGAATGAGACACCTGTGTTTGATCTTTATAAATCAATGGGAAATTACGTCCTAACAACAAACAGAATTCAAATATTTTCAGTTGGTCTTGCTCCGAATCCGGAACCAAATGATCAAAAAATATACCTCCTACGCCCCTAGTTTCATTCCGATGGGGTAAGAAAAAATAGTCATCTGCCCAGACTTTAAATTCCGCATAAGCCGTTGGTTTGAAGGTGTCACACAGCGCCTTTAATTGTTCGTGAAACTTAGCGGCTTCCGTTGTGTTTACATACATCGGCGTGAGGTCTATTCCACCACCAAACCAAGACTCCCCCTCATTCGTTTCAAAATATCGAACGTTCATGTGAATGGTAGGATGCAAAGGGTGTTTTGAATGAAGGACAATCGAAACGCCTGTTGCTAGAAATGAATCGCCCCTCATTCCCATTTGAGTTTTCATGGCTTCCGTGATGGCTCCCGTTACTTTAGAAAATGCAACCCCCCCTTTCTCAATAACACGACCATTGTCTATGGTCATAGTAACACCTCCACCTCCTTCAATACGTCCCCATTCATCTGAACGAAAACTTCCTACTCCGTCGTGATTTGTTAACAATGCAACAATCTCTAGTTGCAAGTTTCTAAACTGTGCTGCAATCTCATTTCCACCCATCCGTTCTCTCGTTTTTGAAATTCTTAAATCGACAAGGCTGAAACCCTTCATTGGAATGATAAAAATTAACGGTCTTACCATAATCAAACGTGGTCATCAACCCTTTTTTCATCGGCACCCCGTTAAAAAACCAAGGAACAAAATTGCATAGTAAATCATAGCCTAACAATGCCGATTTGGTTAAATCCGTTTCATATGCCACTCTAAAGGCTTTGTGGAAATTCTTAACGCTGGGGTTTTCTAAATCAAAACAGGTGGTACTCATGTAATTGAAAGTCCCTTGATTCTCAAGCACCGCATTTACTTCTTTATATTCTGTCCATTCCCTCAACCCATAAAGTGAAACATTCGGATTTGATTGGGTTGCCTTTAAAATATTAATTACATGTTTCTTATCTTGACTTAGGCATACGATATTTAAGGGCGTGGTGGATTTAGAAAATGCCTTAATCATGGATTCATTGGCGAGAACTACACGCGCGTTGTTGGGGGCATAATCATTAAAAGCCAACATAAATTGATGTTCCAAGGTAGTGTCGCTGCTTAGGCCAGATTCAAATAAAATGACTTGTTTTGAAAGACTTTGAGTCGCTAGTGTATTTGCTAGCATTCGAACTTGATTATTCATCTCAGAAGCAACTAAAAAAAGAAGTTCGTTTGATTCCATAGATTTTGACATGCTAGAAATAGGCAAAGGAAGTACCAGTGGAATGCCTTTCAGAGTAGAGAATTTTGACAACTTTTCACATTCAATGGGGTGCATTGGACCGATGAATAAATCAAAACGATCAATTTTTCCTGAACGGATCAAAAGATCAATTGCCTCTTCTTTGGATTGATAATCGAAAAAATAAACATCTCCATTAATGTCTAACTCCTTAATGGAATCAATACCTGCCATCATTCCCATGTAAAATTCAAATGCAAATTTTTGATACCCTTTGAGTGGAAAAACCAAAGAATCCCTGTTGAATGGTAGAAAAACGCCAATTCGAAGTGCCTTATCCGTTGGCTTTGGAATAAATCGACGCTTTAACAGCACTTGAGGTTTCGGATAAAGAATGGGACTTTTCTTGGACGGGATAGCATTTACGCTAACTTGGTTTGACGTTTGACTTATCGGAATTTTCAATGTTGTTCCGGGTTTAAGGGTACTCGATGATAGCGCATTGAGTGATTTCAAACGAGCCGTACTGATTAAATAGCGCTTGGAAATGTCGCTTAATTTATCTCCTGTTTTAACCACATAGTCTATGAGCGTATCTGAAAAATCAAACGTTCTGTAGCTCATTTCATTGCTATCAACCGCAATGAATTCAGGGGTTTGAGTTGGCATTTCATCTCCAACGGCATACCGTTTTATACCTTGCTTAATTGTGAGTTTTTGATTTATTAGTAAACTCTTAAATTGAACCCCTTCCATGATGGACGGATTATATTTGCTCAAGGAGTCTATACTGATGGCAAATTTCTTTGAGATACCAAAAGGGGTATCCCCTTTCATTACCAGATAATCAAAGGTAGCGCGTGAAGCGCGAACTAGAATTTTGCTTCCCAATAGAACTTGATCGGTCAAACCCGCATTATCTGCTTTAATCTGCGTTGAGCTTACCCCTACCTCTTGGGCTATGGAAAACAAGGTCATCCCCTCTTTGATCGCAACTTCATGGAACCAAACCCCATTTCTCTCGAGGATTGGATGATAATTTTGAGCCAGATAAACCCAAGTTAACATCAGGAAAATGACCATATGTAATACCCGGCTTATTCCCATTCGATCGTGGCAGGAGGCTTAGAACTAATGTCATATGTTACGCGGTTTATCCCACGAACTTGATTGATAATTTTATTGGATATTTCTGCTAAAAACTCATACGGCAAATGACACCAATCAGCAGTCATACCATCTGTAGATGTTACAGCACGCAACGCAACCGCATTTTCATAGGTTCGCTCATCCCCCATTACGCCAACGGACTGCACTGGCAACAAAATAACACCCGCTTGCCATACGCTGTTATATAAACCATGATTTTTAAGTCCTTGAATAAAAATATGATCCGCCTCCTGAAGAATTCGAACTTTCTCCGCAGTAACCTCTCCCAAAATTCTAATCCCTAATCCAGGCCCCGGAAATGGATGACGATCCAACAAAGCAGAGTCCATTTCCATTGCTCGACCAATGCGTCGTACTTCATCCTTAAACAGACTCCTAAGGGGCTCAACAACGTTCAGTTTCATGTAATCCGGTAAACCTCCAACATTGTGATGGGATTTTATAGTTTGAGAGGGTCCTCCTGTTGCAGATACAGACTCAATCACATCCGGATAAATGGTACCTTGACCCAACCAAGATGCATGCTCAACCTTACCTGATTCTTCCTCGAAAACATCAATAAATACTTTGCCAATGGCTTTTCTTTTTGCTTCGGGATCTATTTTTCCTGAAAGTGCCTCATAAAATTTATGGGATGCATTAACTCCTTTAATGTTCAATCCCATGTGCTTATAAGAATCTAATACTTGCTGGTATTCATCTTTACGCAACAATCCATTGTCAACAAAAATACAATGCAACTGTGTTCCAATGGCCTTGTGTAACAACATAGCAGCCACCGAAGAATCAACCCCACCGGATAAGCCAAGAATAACATGATCCTCACCTATTTGATTTCTTAATTCAGCCACTTTTTCTTCCACAAAAACACCGGGAGACCAATCTCCTGAGCAATTGCAAACGCCTAGTACAAAATTCTGTAACAGCTTCATACCTTCTGTGGAATGATAAACCTCAGGATGAAACTGAACACCGTATGTATACTCATCTACAAATTGATAACCTGCATTCTCAACGTCTGCGGTACTACACGTCCGTGAGGATCCAGCTGGTAATTGAGCGATTGAATCACCATGAGACATCCATACCTGCGTGGGGTATGAAATACCGCTCAACAAACCATCAGTAACCCCTTTTTGTAAGGTTGCTCTACCATATTCTCGGGTATTTGAGGCTTTTACTTCGCCCCCGTACTGCTGCGCCAACAACTGAGCGCCATAACAAATTCCGAGCAAGGGAATGTTGCCTTTAATGTGGGATAAATCGGGTTTAGGAGCGGAAGTATCTCTTACTGAAAACGGACTTCCAGACAAAATCACCCCCATACATTCCGGAAGCGTATCACCGATTGATGTCCACGGGTGAATTTCACAATAAACGTTCATTTCTCTGATTCGACGAGCGATTAACTGTGTATATTGAGACCCGAAATCGTAAATTAAAATTGTTTGATGCATGCGCAAAGTTACGCTAAATTGAGTATTCGAATTACGGTATTTTCTAAAGAATTGTAAAATTTCAATTCACCGCTCGGATTGGATGTCAATATCAGGTCGAAATAATTACCTTTGCCGACTACAGCTTAGATTATGATAGCAGACATACTTAAAAAGATATTTGGCGATAAAAGTACCAAAGACCAAAAACGATACCAGCCCTTTGTGGACAAAACCACTGCATTTTTAACGGAAGTACAGGGATTAACCGATAATGAATTACGCCAAAAATCATTTGGGTTTAGAGAAAAAATTCAGCTTGCTATTAAAGCTCAAGAGGAGGAAGTTACTCAATTGCAAAAACAAGCTTCCGATCTAGAGCGAACGATTGATGAAAAAGAAGCGATTTTTGAACAAATAGATGTACTTACTAAGGCAATTGATGAAACGATAGAAGAAGTTTTGATTGACATATTACCGGAAGCCTTTGCCGTGGTAAAGGAAACCGCTCGTAGATGGGCTGAAAATGGTCAATTAACAGTAAATGCTACTGAATTTGACCGAGACTTAGCCACGAAAAAAGACGGAATTACTATATCCGGCGATCAAGCGATATGGCATAATGAATGGACGGCAGCAGGAAACAAAGTGACTTGGAACATGATTCATTACGATGTGCAACTCATGGGAGGTGCCGTACTTCACCAAGGAAACATCGCTGAAATGCAAACGGGGGAAGGAAAGACCTTGGTGGCAACGCTCCCTGTTTATCTTAATGCCCTTGCAGGAAAAGGAGTTCACATCGTAACCGTTAACGACTATCTCGCAAAACGTGACTCGGAATGGATGGGGCCACTATACCAATTCCATGGGTTAAGCGTGGATTGTATTGATAAACATCAACCCAATTCAGACGCCCGAAGAAATGCGTATTTAGCTGATATTACCTTTGGTACGAATAACGAGTTTGGCTTTGATTATTTGCGGGATAATATGGCGGGGCACCCCAATGAATTGGTTCAGCGAAAACATCACTTTGCCATTGTCGATGAGGTGGATTCAGTACTAATCGATGACGCCCGTACGCCATTAATAATTTCAGGACCTACAACCAGCAACGGAGAACAAGAGTTTCATGCTTTAAAACCACGGGTTGAACGAATTGTAAATGCCCAAAAAGAAGTAGTCCAAAAATTCCTTTTAGAAGCCAAAAAGAACTTGGTGGTATTGAATGAACTTCAGTCTGATAAAAAAGCCGAGAAAATTATGCTAGAAGAAGGAGGAATTGCGTTGCTTCGTGCGCACCGAGGACTTCCGAAAAACAAACCGTTAATCAAATTCCTTTCTGAACCAGGCGTAAAAGTTCATTTGCAAAAGACAGAGAACACCTACATGCAGGAGCAAGGAAAGCACATGAAGAAAATTGATGCTGAGCTCTTTTTTGTAATCGATGAAAAAAATAACACCATCGAGCTAACCAGTAAAGGAATCGACTTAATATCGGGAAATGAAGACCGAGATTTCTTTGTTATGCCGGATATCGGTGCTGAAATTGCCAAGCTTCAAAAAGAAGAATTAAGCAACGAAGAATTTCTGGAAAAGAAGGACTTGTTGGTTAGAGATTATTCTATTAAATCGGAACGCATCCACTCCATCAACCAATTATTGAAGGCTTATACCCTATTCGAGAAAGAAGTTGAATATGTTATCCTAGACAGCAAAGTTAAAATCGTAGATGAATCTACAGGGCGAATCTTAGAAGGAAGAAGATAT